>JABAAW010000009.1 GCA_014238535.1 Alphaproteobacteria bacterium | reverse complement strand
ATCGCTATGTCCACCTTCCTGCTGTATCTATGTTTTGCTCGCGCTCGCAGTCAAAAACGATTCTACCATCAACCCAAGTTTTTACGACCAAACCTCGCACTTGTTGTTCGCTAAATGGAGTATTTTTAGATTTGCTTCGCATATTCTGTTCTTTGATAACCCAAATTTTATCAGGGTCAAACAACACTAAGTCGGCAGGTGCCCCTATTTTCAAAGTTCCCGCAGGTATCCGCAATATATTTGCAGGGTTGCTTGCAAGCAAACGAAAGATAGAAGACAAGGATAAACTAGTTAGATGCGTTATGCTTAGGGCTAACGAGGTTTCCAACCCGATCATTCCGCAGTCTGCTAGTGGGAAAGGCAAACGTTTGGAATCTTGATCTTGCGGTGCGTGGTCGCTTGCGATGCAATCGATGGTTCCATCAAGCAACCCGTTGAACACGGCTTGACGATCATCTTCACTACGCAAAGGAGGCGAGACTTTAGCGAAAGTTCGATACCCTAATAGGGCATTTTCGTTTAGAGAAAAGTATTGCGGAGCAGTGTCGCAAGATACCTTCATTCCATTTTTTTTAGCGCGTCGCACCGCCTCGATTGCAGCGCGCGTTGTAAGGTGCGAGAAATGGCAGCGTCCGTCGGTGCTTTCTAGCAAGCGGATATCGCGCTCGACGATAATAGCTTCTGCGGCAGGCGGTATTCCGAGCAAACCTAGCTGGTCGGCGAGTGCGCCTTGGTTCATGTCACCATCGGCAAGAGCCTTGTCTTCAGGGTGCTGTATTACTAACGCATCTAGCCCGCGTGCGTAAGTCAGTACACGCGTCATCACGCGAGCATTCTGTATTGCCTTTTCTGCGTCTGTAAAGCCTAGTGCACCACTTTTCTTTAGCAAGCCCATTTCGGATATTTGCTCGCCACGCAAGCCTTGCGTAGCTGCAGCGTAGCAATATACCTTTGTGCCTTTTTGCTCGCGCCCTATTCTTGCTACAAACTGCACGACGGAAACATCGTCGATGATAGGCTGGGTTGAAGGAAGGCAAACCATCGATGTCACCCCCCCCGCAAGAGCAGCTTTGACAGCACTACTTATTGTTTCCTTATGCTCCTCGCCTGGTTCGCGCAGATGCACGCGCATATCGACAATACCTGGCGCGAGTGCTAGTCCTCGCGCGTCGATTTTTATAGCTATGTCTTGCACTTTCTCTCTTGCGACAATACCGATTTCTGATATGACGCCACCTTCAATTAACAGAGCCCCCTTCTGCTCGCTATCTGTCTCAGGATTGATCAAACGTGCATTTTCTATGAGAGTCTGTTTTTTGACATCTCTACTATCCATTAAATTTCTACCATTTTTTGATTAGTCATCGCTTCTATAATACTTGGTGCTCACGAGAATCTAATAGTATTCATTTAGTATTCATCGCATTTGGTTGTTATCTACGCATCCTGCTTATGTCGGTGCGCACAACATCTCCAAGCAGCTCATTCGTACAGCCACCCCTATTTCTACTTGGTCGTGTACGAGGTTTCGCGATAAGTCATCAGCGAGGTTAGAATCTATTTCGACTCCACGGTTCATCGGTCCTGGGTGCATTACCAACGCATCATTTTTTGCATAAGATAGTTTTTCTTGATCCAATCCATAGAAATGATAATATTCGCGGATTGACGGCACGAATATTCCCTGCATGCGCTCGGTCTGCAGTCGTAGCATCATTACGATGTCGCAGTCTGTTAAGCCTTCACGCATATCGGTGAATGATTGCACCCCGTATAGATTTGCTTCGTCTGGCATCAATGTTGGCGGCGCTACGATTCTTACCTTCGCTCCCATTTTTTGTAGCAATAGTATGTTAGACCTTGCGACTCGCGAGTGTCGTACATCGCCGCAAATCGCGACCTTCAAGCCATCTAGTTTTCCTCTTCGAGCCCGAATTGTCGCAGCGTCTGACAGTGCTTGTGTTGGATGCTCGTGGAAACCATCGCCCGCATTGATGACATGGCAGTCTAGTTTTTCTGCTAGCAGCTGTACTGCACCGGAGTATGGATGTCGTACGACTAGTAGGTCGACTGCCATTGCGCGCAGGGTTTGCGCGGTATCGATCAAAGTTTCTCCCTTACGAATCGACGAATGAGCGACTGAAATACTGGTTACTTCTGCACCGAGCCTTTTTCCTGCGAGTTCGAAGGACACTCTCGTGCGTGTCGAGTTTTCCATAAACAAATTTATTACGGATAGGTTATTTAGCGGTTCTGTATTCCGAGATTTTTTAAGATGGCTACCAGCTTCTATGTGCTCTGCGGTTCTTTGCAGAATAGCTTCTATCTCTTTAGCACTTAGGTCGGCAATTCCTAGTAAATTGTGGTGCGGAAAGTTCACCATAACAAGCGAGCTATGCGCGATGGCGTAGCTGATTTTATCACTTCATGGGCAAGGCTTGCTCCAAGATTTGCTCTTGCGAGACAGCAATTTCGCAACAAGTGTATATTTATGGCTATCATTTCAACAAAGGCTACTTACCCAGTTAGTAGATACTGCACTATCACCCTTAGCACAACCACTGATCACACTGGCACCATCAAAGAATTTCTCTACGATAGCCTCTCCACACTAGCGAGACAAGCATTTTTCAATATATCCTGTATTTGTGTTTCTCCGACTCCGTCGATTGCGCTTGCGCCTTGCTTTAGTGCAACAACGGCTGCTGCATAGCAGTCGTTGAGACAGTTATATTTATGCATTAGTGCTACGACTTCTTCGACTTCTTCTATACCACAAGCTCGGTTTCCGAAGAGTTTAGTTACCCGCTTTCGTTCGTTATTATTTACGCGAGCGATGCACAGAGCTAGAGGGTATGTTATTTTTCCGTCTCGCAGATCGTCGCCGCGGCACTTTCCGATAGTTTTGCTTTCGCTAACATAATCGAGCATATCGTCGACGAGTTGGAATCCTATTCCGAACTGCTCTCCGAATTCTGCGAGAGCTTTATGTGTATTCATATTTTTAGTTGCGAGCATTGCTCCGCTCATAGTTGCAGCACGGAATAACGCGCCGGTTTTGTCTTTGATTATTTTGATGCATTCTTTTTCGCTCATGTCTAGTGCATGCGCGCTATAGAGTTGCCGTATTTCACCGCGCGTCAGACTTATGGCTGTTTGCGAGAGCAACGCGAGTATATCGAGGTTTTTTTGTTGGCACATTAAGGAGAAAGCCCGAGCGAAAAGAAAATCACCTACGAGCACGGATGCTTGCGCGCCCCACAGATTGTGCGCGACGGGCAAACCGCGCCGCATTTTAGAGCCGTCGACAACATCGTCATGTAGCAGGCTTGCGCAGTGTATTGCTTCGATAGCGGCGCCTAATGTTATAGCATCTTTGCCTTGGTATCCGAGTAGCATTGCAGATGCGATTACCAAGCGCGCGCGCAACCTTTTGCCTCCGGAGCATACTATATGGCGCACGATTTTGTGAGTTGGTGCGGGCATGTTTTTTGTTTCTGCAAGCAACAATCGTGAGATTGAGCGTGTTTTTTTGTCGGTAGCAGAATAGAGTTTCAAGAACCCGTCGCATGGCAGATTTGCGGGCAAAACTGAAGAGGCGGCGAGTTCTAACAAGCGTTTAGGCTTTAGGGAGCGAGCCAAAAGAATTGCCATAGCTATGCTGTCCTCTCTATCTGAGATAGATAGTTTTGAAAAAAAGTCTTGACCTACTAGCCTCTCTACTAGTATTGAGGCGCGTACTGTAGCATATAAGGCGAGCGCGCTATAATCAACGCTCATATCTGCGCAATTTAACAGATGTGACTATCGAAGATGGGTAACGAACATGGGTAAAATCATTATACTATATTGGCGAGATATTCCTGCGCAAGTTATCGCTCGCAGTTCGCGCCATGAGCAAGAGAAACATATTTTATCTCCTCGCTTTGCGGAGGCTATTGATAATGCGGCGATGCGTTCTCGTGCGCATGATAGCGAAGACTATTTGCAGGCGTGGCGTAGGAGTTCAGGGGCTAGGTGCGGGGATGACTTAAAGCGTGAGGCAGAGCAGAAGGCAAGTGAGATAGAGAAAGAATTTGACGATGCTCGATTGGCGCGACTAGTTGCTAACGGCGGTTTAGAATCACCAGAACAATAGTGTATAATTTAGCATTGAATAGAGTAGAGGATTAAGTATCATTTATGACGAATACAATAGTCAGTTCGGCGACGCGAGAGCACATAATATCTCTTGACAAGCCATTTACGATCATCGGCGAGCGCATCAACCCGACGGGGCGCAAGCGTCTAGCCGAGGAGATGCGCAATGGTAACTTTGAGACGGTTGAGCGCGATGCGCGTGCGCAGATTGCGGCTGGTGCGCATATGCTAGATGTGAACGCGGGCATACCTCTTGCGGACGAAGCGGCTATTTTGGCGAAGGTTATCCGTTTGATACAGTCGTTCAGCGACATTCCGCTATCGATTGATTCTTCGATCATAGCGGCGTTAGAGGCTGGTTTAGAGGCGTATGAAGGTCGTGCGCTGTTGAACTCGGTTACGGGCGAGGATGAGCGTTTAGAGGCGGTGCTACCGCTAGTTAAGAAGTATGATTGCTCGGTTATAGCTATCTCGAACGATGAGAGCGGTATTTCTGAAGACCCCGACGTTCGTTTTGCGGTTGCGAAGAAGATAGTAGAGCGCGCGGCGGATTTTTCGATAGGCTTTGAGCGCATAGTAGTTGATCCGCTAGTTATGCCGATCGGAGCTCTTTCGCAAGCTGGCGCTGGTGCGCTACACTTGATACGACGTTTGCGCGAAGAGCTTAAGGTCAACACCTGCTGCGGAGCGTCGAATATAAGCTTTGGCTTACCTAAGCGTCACGCTTTGAACGCTGCCTTTTTGGCGATGGCTTCTGGTGCGGGTATGAGTTCAGCTATAATGAACCCGCTACACGAGGAGGAGATGGTAGCGATCAAGTCTAGCGATGTAATAGCAGGTAAGGATGTGGGTTGTACTCGATGGATAAAACGCTTTCGCGAACCTGAAACGGATTCGACTACGGGTGCGCAGATTGGAGCTCGTGGTGCGCGGCGTAGAAGACGCGAATCGGGGGTTGGTTAAAGTTAGGTATTGGGTCAAGGTGTAGCGTAAGGTAGCGTATAGATGGAACATTATGACAACAGATTGGTATTTCGTTTGCGCGCGGACGGTTGCAATCGTAACGCGGCTTCTCGTTTAGCTTTCTTCTTACACTTGTGCTTTGATAAAACGAAGAAACAAGCCGCTACACTGCTCAATCGACCCATTAGCCGCATAATCTCAAAGCTAAAGTATCCGCAATCGCGCCACGCCAGTAACAATCTCTTGCCCGATTCTAAATTCGTGTTAGAGCGTAAAATTCATATTGGCGATTGTGTTGATTTTATGAAGAACAAGATGCAGCCGTCGTCGGTTGCGCTCACGGTTACCTCGCCACCCTACGACAATTTACGCGACTACCACGGCTATAAGTTTAGATTCGAAGACATTGCCCAAGGATTGTTTCGTGTTACCAAGAAGGGCGGCGTTGTAGTGTGGGTCGTCGGAGATAAGATAGTCAAGGGTAGCAAGACGATGACGAGTTTCCGTCAAGGATTGTTTTTTCAAGAGATCGGCTTTCAAGTACACGATGTGATGATCTACCAAAAAAAGAACACTCCCTTTATGCGTAGCAACGCCTATACCAACTGCTACGAATTCATGTTTGTGCTGACAAAAGGCTCACCGCAGACATTCACCCCACTGAAAGTTAGCACGGCTCGCAACGGCTACGAAATGCTCACGCATAATAAGATGGCGGACGGTATTAATAAGAAGGTATTAAAAGAATTGAAAAAGGAGAAGACGAAGGTAAATATCTGGCAATACGCGGTTGGGCTTGGAGGCACGACTTCGGATAAGCTAGCTTTCAAACACCCAGCAGTATTCCCCGAACAGCTAGCGAGAGACCATATTTTATCTTGGACTAAAAAAGGCGATATAGTGTTTGACCCGATGTGCGGTAGCGGCACCACCTGCAAAGTGGCGATGTTGAACGAGCGTAGTTGGATCGGCGTTGATATTTCCGAAGAATATGTAGAGATAGCAAGAAGGCGGATTGGGCTAGCAAGACAGAAAAATGTAGAGGATAAAACTAGTGTGGTTAACGACGCATACTATGCTAGGCACACAAGACGCGAGGCAGTGGCATGAGCGAGGTTACTACATTCCCCTCCCCCACCCAGCCCTTACAAAAAGGCAAACTAATAAATAAACTCTACTACGGAGATTGTCTGGATATTATGCGTGACTTTGCAAGAGAGAGCGTTGATTTAATCTATCTTGACCCGCCATTCAATTCAAACCGCGCTTACAATGCGATTTACAAAGATGAAACGGGACGCGAATTGCCAGACCAAGTAGAGGCTTTTTGCGATGTCTGGACGATGACCGCAGAGCGGGAACAGAAAATGATCGATTTTAAAAGTGCCCTTGCAAGTAAGGGAGATTTCGTCGCTCGCATCTTAAATATGTGGCATAGCGCATTGCGAGATAGCAACCCTAAGCTACTCGCTTATACCTATTATATGGCAGAACGCCTAATCGAAATGTATCCAATAATGAAAGCAAATTCTACGATTTACCTTCATTGTGACCCCACGGCATCACATTACATTAAACCAATTATGGATGCTATTTTTGGACAGAAAAATTATAGAAACGAGATTATATGGTGGTATGACACTGGCGGTATGTCAAAGCGCGATTTTTCTCGCAAGCACGATGTAATCCTGCGATATAGCAAGACAGATAGCTATACCTTTAACGTTGATGCTATCAAAGAACCGAAGAACGAGCAGCAAAGAAAGCGCTATGAGATGTCAAAAAAATGGGGGGACGCAAGCACCTATCGCCTATCAAGTGACCTGAAACACCCACACGATGTTTTAAAAATTCACGCCATAAACCCCAAAGCAAAAGAGCGCGTTGGTTACCCTACGCAGAAACCTTTATCTTTGCTCAAGAAATTAATACTAGCAAGCAGCAACGAAGGTGATGTTGTGCTTGACCCGTTTTGCGGATGCGCCACGACGATATGCGCGGCGCACGAACTAAAAAGACTGTGGATAGGTATAGACATCGCAATCCATGCAATTAAGCGCGTCGCAAAGTCACGCCTACAAGACAACTATCGCCTTATCGAAGACGAGCATTATGTAATAAAGGGGATACCTAGAAATATAGAAGGAGCAAAAGATTTATGGCAACGAGATCATTTCCAATTTCAAAAATGGGCGGTAGAACAAGTCGAGGGTTTTGTAACCACGCGTAAGACAGCAGATAGAGGAATCGACGGGCGTATTTATTTTCGTTTGAAAGGTTATGCCGAACACTCGTCTATGGTGATTGAAGTGAAAGGCGGCAAAAATATCAATAGAGAAGTTGTTGGACAATTGCGCGGCGTGATGGAACGCGAGACAGATAGCGTGATGGCAGGCTTGATCGTGCTCGAAGAATTAGGAGCGCAAAAAAAAGCAAATTTCATAGACGAAATGGCAAAAGCAGGACAATTGGACGATGACGGACGTAAGTACAAAAAGATGCAGATGCTGAACATTAGCGAAATCCTCAACGGACGCAGCTTTGATACACCGTATGTCGAAGGTAAAGGCAAAAGGCAGAAAGTTTTAAAGGTAACAGAATGACAAACAAAGAATCAGCAGAACAAGTCTTCGTTGTATTCACACCATCAGGTCTGCGCACGCACGTTCCAGTTGGCACGACACTACTTGCAGCGGCGCGCAAGATTGGCGTTGACCTAGATTCGGTGTGCGGAGGCAGGGGTATCTGCGGGCGTTGCCAAGTAGAGCCGACCTTCGGTCACTTTCCGAAGTTTGGTATCGATTGCGACCAGAGCTCTATTTCCGAGTTTTCGGCAACAGAGACACGCTATGAGAAGAAACGCGGGCTACAAAAAGGACGCAGACTTGGCTGTAGCACGAAAATACGAGCCAACATGGTTATCGATGTTCCTGAAGAAAGCCAGCTCAGAAGGCAGGTTATCAGGAAACGCGCGGACGCTCGCCCGATTTCGATCGATCCGGTTTTGCGCCTGCACTATGTCGAGGTGGAACCCCCGCGACTCGACAGTCCGTCTGGTGATTGCGAAAGATTACTCGCCGCACTACGAGAGCATTGGAACTTGCATATTACGCAGATCGACACACCGGTATACAGCAAGATTCAAGATGTTCTACGCAAAGGAGATTACAAGGTAACAGCTGCTGTACGCGACAACGATACCCTGCTCGCGCTTTTTGCGGGCGTTGAGACGATGCTGTATGGCTTTGCGGTAGACATCGGCTCGACGACGATGTCAGTACAGTTGGTGGACTTGCAGAGCGCACGCGTGGTAGCGGCGCAAGGAAGGATGAACCCGCAGATACGCTTTGGCGAGGACCTGATGAGCCGCGTTTCGTATGCGATGATGAACGAGGATGGTGCGCTAGCGATGACGACGAGCGTGCGCGAATCGCTCGACGAACTATTTAGCAAAGTAGCAAAATCGTGCGAGGTAGCAGTAGAACAGATACTAGAGGTCGTGCTAGTCGGCAATCCGATCATGCACCATATATTCTGGGGTATCGACCCGATACCGCTTGGCGGAGCACCATTCGCGCTAGCTAGTGC
This sequence comes from Alphaproteobacteria bacterium, assembly GCA_014238535.1. Lineage (GTDB taxonomy): Bacteria > Pseudomonadota > Alphaproteobacteria > JABAAW01 > JABAAW01 > JABAAW01. The sequence goes on along the minus strand of JABAAW010000009.1, from coordinate 35,231 downwards.
TGGCTCAATATCAGCACCAGCTCGCGATTGCGACTTACACTCGCTTGCAGCAGGTACAAGACTCTACACCCCACCGTGCATAGCAGGTCATGTTGGTGCGGACGCGGCCGCAGTAGCCCTATCGGAATACCTATGGGATGCAAAGGAGGTAACTCTGGCGATCGATATAGGTACGAACGCTGAATTATTACTAGTTGTCGACAATCGAATTTTTGCTGCCTCCAGCCCGACTGGTCCGGCGTTTGAGGGAGCACAGATCGAACACGGTCAACGAGCAGCTGCAGGAGCAATTGAGCGCGTCAGGCTAGATGATAGTTCGTATGAAGCGCGCTTTAAAGTAGTTGATCGCATCAGCTGGTCGGACGAAGCTGATTTCCACAATAATAAGGATAACATAACGGTAACCGGCATTTGCGGCTCTGGCATAATCGAGGGCATAGGCGAGCTGTATCGCGTAGGCTTGATCGGAGCGGATGGGCTGTTTGTCGAAGCGAAGGCTGGATCGACATCACGCCTACAAAAGGAAGGGCGCAGTTTCTCCTACCTATTGCACAGGAGTGAAGATGGTCGCGACATTACCATCACACAAAACGACATTCGCGCGGTACAACTAGCAAAAGGTGCGCTACACGCAGGTGCGCGCTTGCTGATGCAGCACGCAGGGGTATCTAATGTCGAACGCGTCTTGCTAGCGGGTGCTTTTGGTAGCCATATAGACCCCTTGTATGCTTTGATTTTAGGGTTGGTGCCGGACTGCGGAGTTGATAAAGTAGTGCCGTTAGGCAACGCTGCCTCGACGGGTGCGCGTATAGCCTTGGTTAACCGTAACCACCGCAGGCTACTAGAAGAAAAGGTGCGCGATATTATCAAGATAGAAACAGCGACCGAACCAGACTTCCAGCAGTATTTTGTCGAGGCGATGGCATTCCCGCACGCCAGCGACCCGTATAAAAATTTACGAGAGGCTATAAAATTACCGAATTTTGTAGCCAGGCAAAAAAATACGCGACGCAAAAGTAACCGCAGGGGTACTGGTAGAAGTAGCGATATGCAGCTGGCGCAAGCCCAGCAGGATAAATTGAAGGATCATAATACAGCTGGCGATGAAGGCAAGGTTATATGAGTAGCGTCGAGACTAATGTAGATGGAGAAGATGGGGATTCTGCGCTAATAGATACGATCGCTCGCCTTGCGCGCGAATCGAGTATTGAGGTAACGCCTCGCGGTGCGGACAAGATAGAGAATTTTTCTGAGTTGCTAGGCGATTCTAATTCTAATGGCAAGCGAACTCGTGTTTTTATCACCTTTCTTCCTGGTTCGGATATTGCGGATACTACGAAAACAGCGATCCGCCTAGCGCGCGAGGGCATTAGCGCGGTGCCGCACATAGCGGCGCGTTCGCTCACGAGTGAGAAAATGCTAAGCGATGCGTTAAAGGCGTGGCGTGAGGAAGCGGGAGTCGAGGAGGTTTTGCTAATTGGCGGAGCGGTTTCGCATCCTCTTGGTCCATTTTCTTCTTCGCATGATGTATTATCGCTTGGTTTGCTAGAACGCAGTGGCATCAAGCGAGTAGGTTTTGCTGGTCATCCTGAGGGCAGTCCAGACATATCAGCTGAAAATTGTTCTACGGCACTCTCGCAGAAAGTTTCGTATGCGGAACAAAATGGTCTAAATTGCTATATAATCACGCAATTTTGTTTCGAATTGGCACCAATATTAAAGTGGTTACCTTCTCCCCCGTCCCCAAAAACAATAATAGGATTACCAGGACTCGCTACCTTGAAAACGCTGATAACGCACGCACACCAATGTGGGATCGGAAATTCTATGCGTTTGTTACTAAAACGCTCAAAAGATGTAACTCAACTAGTCGCAACGAATGCACCAGACAACCTTTTGCGTAGTTTAGCGCAAGAATTGAGCAAAAGCAAGGCGCTAGCTGATTGCTCAGGCGGAGTACACCTATACCCTCTGGGAGGCGTTAGGAAAACAGCATTATGGAGAAAAAGCGTCGCCGACAGAAAATTTCGATTACGGAAAAAAGGATTCGAGATTGAAAAATAATCTAATTTTATACGAAAAACATTATTAATACCATCAATACCGCCATCCAGTAGTACTATCATGCTAATGTTACCAAACTCGAGTCCTGCTTCGCACTAACGTTCTCATATCCGCACGCAACAATCCCCATACGAAAATAGCTTTTGCTAAGTCGCCAACGACAAAAGGAAAAAGGCCCAAAACTAGCAAATGCTCCCCCCAACCAATACTCACTCCAAGCCATAAGAGACCACAGCAGTAGATGACAGTAACCCCGCTAAGCAAGAGCAAGGCACTACGCCCCGCAGAAGCGCGCACAGATACTGAAGAAAAAATCCACATCGCGGGGAAAAAGCCGAGAATATAACCGCCTGTAGGACCTAGCAAATAGCCAATACCACCACCTGATGCAAAAAACGGCATGCCAAGAGCACCCAGTGAAATATAAGATACTAATGAAACAAAAGCAACTCCACGCGATAAAAAACAACCTATAAGCATCAAAGCCATAACTTGCAAAGTCATAGGCACTGGATAAAATGGCACTTTAATTTTTGCCGAAATTGTTAATATTGCTATGATTGAAACACATAACAAAACGCGCCGTAAGACAACGAAAGCCCCCCTTTGCGCTGTTGAAAAAATTAAAGATGCTACATAACGCATGTCTTCCCTTACCCCGTATTTTTTAATACTAAACTCTTATAGCTTTTCCACATGTGCACAGTTTAGGCACGAATGTTGATAGGGTACAGTAATATGTCAGGGAAAGCAATGAAAATTTTAGGAGTCTGTCTCTATTGCGGAACTCTCGTGATCAACACAAGTGCTTGTGCTCGTAGCGAAGGGTTGGAAGTTGGACAGGAAGCTCGGAGACTCAAAGATAGCATAGCACGCGAACAAAATTCAGGCACCCGCAAAGGGATGAGTAGTCAAGGGATTGCTAAAACTAGTATCAACACATCTGAACCCGTAACAATATACGAATCTATTGCCCTAGTCACGGCAAGCGGGTACAAAAAACGTAGTAAAAGCATCAGAAAACTACTACATAATAATGCTTTGGGAAAGATACCTTACGAAAAACTTGCCATAGAAGCAGAGCGCTGGAGCAAAACAGCAGGTGGGTTTACCATGGAAGAACAGGATAAGCAAAAACAAAATTTAGAGGATGTTTGGTGGGTGGCAAATCTTGCACTCGCATACACTATCGCAAATCAGAGCCCTAGTGCTGTAAAAGCATTGGCGCGGGAGCAGTTGTTTCTTGAAAGTATAGAAGGATTCTGGGCAAGGCTAAACGCACAGCGCTTCTTACCCATAATCAATGTAGCAAGGCAAACCTTACAAAACGAGATTAAGAATGGCAGTCTAACCAAGAGCGAGAAGCAAAACCTATTAACGCTAGAGCGAGAATTATTTCGGCACAATAGTAGAATTATACGAATAAATACAACTTCCAAACATAATAAAATTGATGCTCTCATTAAAAATAAAAATCGAGGAGTAACACTTCTACCGCCGCCAGAAATTTTATCTATAACATACACTCCTGCCTTATTCGACCGTGTCTTTACATCCGCGATGCCTCCTATCAAAGTCGGCGCAAAGCGTAAAGAACGCAGCCTACCGCCCGCAAAATCACTACACGATGCCATCAAAGCGATGCCATTCTTAGGAATATTTGCGGTACCACCAAGTGATGTCCGAATAAAATATCCTCCTTCTGAAGAGAACCTAGTAATAAAAATAACATACGCTGTTGCATGGAGCTTAATCGACTTACAATATCGAAAAAGCAATCTTGCAAAACAAAATTATACGCAAAGCCGACGCCTGCTCGTAAGCACCTTAAAAATGCTCATTTCTCGACTTGCTTTGGTCGCATATGATCGCGCCTTACAAAAATTCTCAGATAAATTATGGGAATTTCAGCAGCAAGAAAGAATGCTCTTGCGCACAAAATTATCTAGTGATAAAGACCCACAAGCACAGGAATTCTTAAAAACATATAGTTTGAACCTAATTAGCGCTTTGGAAGCGAGTGAATCTTATGCTCAAAGCATCACATGGAGTCTACGTCTCGCGCTTCTGAGCGGTTATCTACAAGTGCCAGAAATTCATAAAATTAGCAGACCATCACATCTCGCATCAAGCGCGGATAAAGTTGAAGCTAGTTTAAGACAAACACCAGGATTGCTTCACGCACAAACCGAAAAATACAGCACAAGATTAGTATACGGATTACCCACACAAAGACAACAAGCACTAGAAAGAATTACAGAAGCAAGAATCGCCATGCAAGAAAATGCCAAAGCAAATGCTAAACTCAACTTGATACCATCAGCAACAACAGCCCTACACGCTATTTTACCAACAACTAAAATGCCGCACAAAAATTTATTCGAACAAGGCTCACATCCCTATCGTCAGTTACCAAACTCCTTAAAAAAAGAAACTCTACGACTCAAACAACCTACATGGCTACAACGATAACAAACATAGATATATCACTAGCGATGCTTGCGCTTCTTCGTATATTTGCCCTCAGCAACCAGATTTACTGTAGGCTTTGTAGGTGTATGCTACTTGTGGGTTAGCTCTCCGCGCTTAACTAGGACTGACAGCAAGATAACTCCGGGCAGACCAGCAAACACCGTCAAAATAAAAAAAGAAGTCCAATCAACATTATCTGCAATCCAACCGCCACCTGCGGCAAAAATGGTCCTACCCAAAGCAAACAGCGATGAAAGTAAAGCATACTGCGTAGCAGTGTATCTCCTATTGCATAATAAAGACAAAAAAGCTACAAAAGCAGTCGTACCAATACCACCAGAAATATTATCTACTGCTATCACAAAAATAAAAAGATTTTCGTGGGGCATTCCTTGCGCAAGAGCTATGAAAGCAAAATTAGATAGAGCTTGGGCAATAGCACCAATAAAAAGGCTTGTTACTATATTATATCTACGCACAAGTAACCCGCCAAGCACAGTGCCAAGTAAAGTAAAACCTAGCCCCCAACCCCCGACTATGACACCGATCTGAGTCTTCGTAAAACCAATATCAAGGTAGAACGGCTTTGCCATAACACCTAACAAAGCATCGCTGTACTTGTAGAACATCGTGAATAATAGAATAAGCGATGCGGAAACAAAACCGTTCCTTTTAAAAAATTCGAGAAAAGGGCATAAGACAGCATCGTAAAGCCACAAACTAATCGCAAATAATACACTACGTGTCTCTGCTGCCATCTTATTATCAAACGTCTTGGGTTCAGGATTAACTAATGTTGTTACTATGCCAATAAAACCCAGTAATGACATCGTTGCGTATGCAATATTCCAGCTATGCAAGTCAGCGATAACTAGTACACCAGTCGAGGAAGACAGCATGCCAACACGATACCCAAGCACTAGGTTAGCGACACCAGCTCCAAGACGCTTGGTTTCAAGAATCTCTGTGCGATACGCATCAACAGCAATGTCTTGTGTAGCAGAAGCAATGGAAACAAAAAGTGCAAGCACTATAACATCATACAAAGAATGAACAGGATCCGAACGCGACAAAGCGTAAAGAGATACGATAACTGAAAATTGAGAAAGCAAAAGCCACGCGCGGCGCTGACCAAAGCGGCGAGATAGTATTGGTATAGGTAATTTGTCGACCAAAGGAGACCAGAGATACTTGAAAGCATAAGCCCCACCAATAAGACTAGCTAATCCGATGTTAGTTTTACTAACACCGCTCTCAGTAAGCCATGCCGAAAGCGTCGAAAACACTAACAGCAAAGGCAAACCGCTCGAAAATCCGAAAAAAAGCATCGATAAGACGCGACGTTCGAAATAAACATCGAAAGAAGAATAAAAAGAACGAATGTATGAGGAAGTCAATAATCGCATAGCTGCTCTTTTTTACTTTAATTTTTAACAAGAAGCATTGTAAAAATGTATATAGCAATTAAAACGTATTTGCTTCTAGTATCTATGACTAAAATTATGAACTAGGAATATAATCTGGAAAGTTTTTGAGCAAACAGCGTATTGGATTGCCAGCAGCCTGCCCTAATCCGCAAATCGAAGCATCCGCCATCGTGCTACATAGTTCTTCTAGCAAAGCGCGATCCCAAGATGGCGAGTTTAGTAAAGCAACTACCTTCTCTGTACCAACGCGACAAGGAGTACATTGCCCACAAGACTCTTCTTCAAAAAAACGTAATAAGTTGCGCACTAATGTAGCAGGGTCATCGTGGTCAGAAAAAACAACTACAGCGTAAGAACCAACAAAGCAACCCTCGTCAGTCAATGTGCCAAAATCGAGAGGTATATCAATTTGTTGCGCGTTCAATATACCACCTGAAGCTCCACCAGGCAAGTAACCCAAAAATGTATGCCCATCAGCCATACCCCCACAATGCTCTTCAAGTAATGCACGTAAAGTAATTCCCGCAGGCGCAACTTTAACGCCAGGCAAGCGCACACGCCCAGAAACAGAGTAACTACGAAAACCTTTATGCTTACCCAAACCTTGTGAAGAATACCAATTAGCACCATTTTTCAAAATTTCAGGAATCCAATAAAGAGTCTCAACATTGTGAATCAAAGTTGGTCTACCGAACAATCCCACCTCAGCAGGATATGGAGGTTTATGGCGTGGCAAACCTCGCTTACCTTCAATAGATTCCAACATCGCCGATTCTTCGCCACAAATATAAGCACCGGCTCCGCGACGTAAAAAAATCTTTGGCGAAAATAAAAAGCCCGCAGAATCGACGATAGGTAATTCTCGTTGTAAAAGAGCGTAAATATCAGGATATTCATCACGCAGATAAAACCAAATTTTATCTGCTTCTACAAGCCAAGCGGCTATAAGCATACCCTCCAAAACCCGATGCAGGTCTCGCATCAGATACCAACGGTCCTTGAATGTTCCTGGTTCACCTTCGTCCGCATTAACAACCATGAAGCGTGGCTTTGAGCATGATAAAACCATGCTCCATTTACGAAAAGAAGGGAAACCAGCCCCTCCCAATCCACACAAGCCCGCTTGTGAAAAAATATCTATCACCTGCTTACGAGTCCATTCACCATCAAGGCAACGCTGTAACAAACAATAACGCCCTGACTCCTTAGCTTGCTTGAAAGAACAAAGCGGTGGAAAAGACGAAGTAGTACCAGTGGCAATAGGCACCTTCAAAATATTATCTATAATCTCTTCTACACTAACATCATCAAACAACCTTTTACCTAAAGCAGCTACGGGGGCACGATCACAACGTCCCATACAAGGCGCGCGCCGAATTCGCAAATCTGTGGGTAGAGATGAATAGCGACTCTCAAGTTTCGTCAGTAACTCCTCTGCACCAGCCAACATACAACTAATACCATCGCATATCCGTAAAGTCAGCGGAAACGCCGTCTTATAAAATGCTCTACTTTCTATTAAACTACCTTCCTTAACATCATCTTCTACTATGTTAAAATGCGCATAGAAAGAAGAAACCTCATATACCTCAGTAAGAGAGCAGGAAAGACGGTCTGCTAGGGCAACAAGAAGATAAGAAGGTAAAAAACCACAGCGGTCTTGAATCAAGTGTAAGTATTCAATCAGTAAAGTACGCTCCAATAGTGAAGAATTCAAAATAGAATCCAAGGTTTCTAGTGCCAAAGAAGTGACTTGACGCCCCCTCGGAGCATGGCGCACTTTGCGTCGCGAAAAACCAGGATGTTGCCACACAGTATCCAACTTTTTCTTTTCTTTTGAATTATTGTGCGAATCTTTATATAGCTTTTTAGTATTAACCATAGAACAACACCAAACATCTCATTTCCAAAAAACAATTCACTATAATCCGAAATGACCTAGCAAGCAAATAACTGAACTTATTGGCTAGTATTTACTACCCAAACACTAAATTCTGTCTTTTATTCTTGCGCTTTAACCTAAAATATTTTAGTAAGTGACACGGTAGAGGATTGTGCTGATAGTAATTTAGTCACAATGAAATGATCACGGGCGTACAAGGATAGAAAGTTGAACGAAACTAGTAGTAGTAGGGGAAATACTCATATAGGTGGCCGTGAACGGCGTGAATTTCTCGGGTTGCTAGTGGGGGCGACGGGGGCGGTCGGAGCTGTTGCCTTTACTTGGCCAATCGTAGATAGCCTCAATCCCGCAAAAGATGTTCTATCCCTTGCGTCTATTGATGTAAACATCTCCGAACTTCAGGAAGGGCAAAGCATAACTGTAAAGTGGAGAGGTAAACCTGTGTTCATAAGATATAGGACACAACTTGAAATAAAAAAAGCTGAAGATGCCAATTGGCAAAAATTTCGAGACCCGCAGAGCGACACCGAGCGTGTGAAGAAAGCCAAATATATTGTCGTTATTGGAATCTGCACTCATTTAGGGTGTGTCCCGTTAGGACAAAAAAATATCACGCAGAGAGGAGAATACGGAGGATGGTTCTGCCCTTGCCACGGATCTTATTACGACGAATCAGGGCGCGTTCGCAAGGGGCCAGCACCTCTCAATTTAACAGTACCACCATACGAGTTCCTCGATGAGAGAACCATGCGTATCGGCTAAATCTAATAGATTACAAAAAATTACTACAATGGAAAAAAACGAACAACCCATAAGAAAAACTTTCCAAAATTCAATACTCGCATGGATCGACGAACGCTTGCCTATAATAAGCATTATGCAACGCGAGTATATAAATTATCCGACTCCTAGGAATGTAAACTACTTTTGGAGCTTCGGTGCTATCGCAACAGTAATGTTGCTCGTAATGATCACAACAGGATTAGTTTTGGCGATGCAGTACACGTCTCACACTGCTATGGCATTTTCATCGGTGCAGAGAATTATGCGTGATGTCAACTATGGGTGGTTATTGCGTACAATACACATGAACGGAGCATCAATGTTCTTCCTTGCGGTATACATACACATATATCGGGGGATGTACTATGGGTCCTACAAAAAACCTCGAGAGTTGATATGGATTTTGGGTGTGATGATATTATTGCTTATGATGGCAACTGCTTTCACAGGATATGTCCTTCCTTGGGGGCAGATGAGCTATTGGGCGGCAACCGTTATAACAAATTTATTCAGTGCTGTTCCTTTGATTGGCGAGCATATCGTATCGTTCTTATGGGGAGGATTTTCCGTAGACAACCCAACCCTAAACCGATTCTTCGTCTTGCACTTCTTGTTACCTTTCGTAATACTAGGAGTTGTGCTGTTACACGTAGCGGCATTGCACGTTACAGGCTCTAACAATCCTGATGGTGTTGATGTGAAGTCGAAACGCGACACATTACCGTTTCATCCATACATCACTAGCAAAGACTCTTTAGCTATGTTGGTTTTCGCAATTATCTACGCAGCAATAGTCTTTTATGCGCCAAATTTCCTAAACCATCCCGACAACGCTATACCCGCGAATCCTCTATCTACACCAGAACATATTGTCCCTGAGTGGTACTTCCTACCTTTCTACGCAGTATTGCGTGCGATACCTAACAAGTTGTTAGGGGTTCTAGGGTTGTTCGGTGGAGTAGCTATCTTATTTTTCCTACCGTTTTTAGATAGGTCAAAAGTACGTAGTTGCCGATATCGCCCTATCTACCGCTGGTTTCTGTGGGCGTTCGTGATTGACGTCGTTTTTTTGGGATGGTTGGGTGGTAGACCAGCGGAGGAGCCTTACATACTATGGGCTCGTTTAGGAACACTATACTACTTCGGGTTTTTCTTATTATTAGTTCCATTAGTGAGCTTATTCGAACGCCCTTCACCATTGCCAGCAAGTATAAGCGAACCGGTATTAAAAACTGCTGATCGGCCTCGAGTGTCTTGATGGTAGAATTTATAAAAAAAATCTTTTGGGTGGAAAATGTCACTCTTAAAATTACCTCTGCAGTATTTATTGTAACTTGCGTCACGATATTTCTTACGCTATCTTCCACAAGCAGTAGTGCTAGTGAAGAATCTCCTGTCGTTAAAAAACAAACTTGGGTGTTCAATGGAATACTTGGGTATTTTAACAAACCTGCATTACGTCGTGGTTACGAAGTATATACTCAAGTATGTACTTCATGCCATGGAATGAAGTTCCTTCACTATCGCGACTTGAAAGACTTAGGCTACTCGCGTGAGCAAATTGTTGCTTTAGCAGCATTAAACGAAATTGATGACGGCCCAAATGATGAAGGAGAATACTATAAGCGCCCTGCTTTGCCTTCAGACTCTTTTGTTTCACCATTTCCTAACGACGAAGCAGCTCGCTTCGCAAATAATGGGGCTTTGCCACCAGATCTGAGTTTAATCGTAGCTAGAAAAGCGGCAGAGGGAGGTGCAGATTTTATATATGCTCTAATGACTGAGTACAATGAAATTCCGGAAGGAGTTATATTGCAGGATGGGCTATACTACAACAGAGCCTTTAAAGGACAGGCTATTGCTATGTCTCCTCCTTTATCTAAAGACATAGTAGCATTCAGTGATGGAACAGAGGCAACTATCGAGCAGATGGCACTAGATGTTGCACAATTTCTAGCTTGGGCATCAGACCCTTCGTTAGAACAACGGAAACATATAGGCTTTCGGGTAATCATTTTTCTGATTGTGTTACTAATAGTTGCAATCTTGTACAAGCGCCGAGTATGGGCTCAAGTACACTGAAAAACAAATCGCAAAAACACTGCCCTAGTTGTAGCAAACAAGGAACACACAACGAGCATTAGCAATAAAAAATGATAAGCGAGGATATCGCGAATGCTCGTGAGGCGGTGCTCATACAACGTGAGGCAATTGAGAAACTTGGCAATAGCCTTGAGCATAACAAATCACAAGCCAAAGCTTTTTCAGCAACCATTGATGAATTGCTATCTCTCAAAGGACGCTTAATAGTGACAGGTATGGGAAAAAGCGGGCACATTGCACGAAAAATTGCGGCAACATTCGCCTCAACGGGTACACCCGCTTATTTCGTACACCCAGCTGAGGCAAGTCACGGCGATTTAGGAATGATAATGCGAAACGATGGGGTGCTCGCTCTCTCAAGCTCCGGCGAAACAGAGGAACTAGATGGTATCATATCGTACACGAAAAGGTACAAAATACTGCTATTAGCAATGACCGCACAGCCAAAAAGCACCCTAGCTAGGCAAGCTGATCAACTACTGCTGCTACCGAAGACCTTGGAAGCTTGTCCCATGGGACTGACTCCAACAAGCTCAACCACGCTTGCGCTCGTCTACGGAGACACATTAGCTGTTGCATTACTCAAAAGAAGAAACTTCACAGCAACTCAATTTCATAAGTTTCATCCAGGTGGAAAATTAGGACAAAGGTTACTTCGTGCGGAAAATTTAATGCATAAAGACAAAGCATTACCGTTAGTCAACATAGAAAGTTCAATGTGCGATGCACTAATAGAGATAAGTAGTAAAAGACTCGGATCAGCTATCGTGCGCGATGCAAATAATAAAGTTCGAGGGATCATAACGGATGGTGATATAAGAAGATGGATACTCAAGAGCAAAAACGAGGTAGGAACTCTTGCTACAAATGTCGAAAGTGTAATGACAAAAAAGATACACACAATCTCACGAAACAGCTCGATAGCTGAAAGCATCGAACGAATGAATACAAAAAATATCACCGCGCTAGTAGTGCTAGAAACTGATAAAAGTGTAGTAGGATTGCTACACTTGCAAGATTGCCTACGCGCTGGGCAAGTGTGGCAAAAATGATAATAAAAATATACCAAGCAATAAAAAACTCAATGCTGTTACAATATTATGTACTAAAATATCGTTCACACTATATAGAGAAAAAAAGAGGAAAGAGGTTACTGACCGATTTGTTTCTACTAATACTAGCAACTATATTACCAATCGTAATGATATGTTGGCATAACGATAACAAACAAAAACAACTCTCTCTCTTACCCATGGAAAAGCAACATTACGTTGATGGGTGGCAAATAATAAAAACCAAAGGACAAGTGTTTAACGCCAAAGAGGAAAATAACAGCTCAGAAGCTATCATTAGCCAAGCTTGGAACATCTCATGCGGGAGATTACTAGAAGTTACAGCAAAAAAATTATCGCATAACGAATTACTGAAAATAAAACAAAGTATCTGGGAAACTATCAATGATCGACAAGTAGACGCAAGGTTGCTATGCGAAAATCGGGCACGAGCAGAAAATACAGAGGTAAAGGTTATTGCAAAAAATTTTTTATACAACGATAAAAATAATGAATATAAAATTAGTACAAAAAAACCATTAGTAATACGTATTGGAGAGGTAAATATCAATTCCACTAACGGGGGAGAGGTGAAATATAACGGCGATATACAATTGTTGCAGAATATTAATTTTAATGCTCCCAGTATCAAAATACAAGCGCAAGGACGTGTAAATTTAAAAAATATTGGTAAAGAAAATAGACAAAAATTAATCCTAAAAGAAAAAATATCACTTAGTTATAAACATAATACTAACTTTTACGATGGTCACGCCGAAAGTGCAGAAGTATTGTTATGCCCCAAAAAAACACCAAACACCAATAGCCATTGCAATGTGATGGATACAAAATCATTACATCGCATTACGCTTACTGATGCAGTAAAATTGCGTCAGTACAATCTAAAACAAATAAATACTAAGGCTGCATCTCCTATTTGGATGATAAGCGCACATCGTGTGATCATCCAAGGCAAGCAAATAAGATACCAAGGTAATAGTAATCAAGCAGCACACATCGCTTTTGCTGACGGAACAGAAGCAGTCGGTGTCCAAGGAGGGCACAACATATATGATAACAGCGGCATTTTGTGTGGGGCAGTGCAAGTGAACCTTGCTGGAACTAAACTAAAAAGTCCATGCATACGTTACAACACCACAAAGCAACAATACAGCCTTGAACCTAAAATTGCCGAAAAGGAACTTTCTCAGCATTTCTTCACGCCTAACAAATGGTACTAGCACATTACAAAAGGGGAACAAGCAATCAAGCAAAGAAAACATCATTTGATCATGGTTCGATGAATAGCTTGGAGCTGGAGGCAATAGATATATGGAAATCATATAAAAAGATTAATGTTTTGCGCAATCTATCTATACAAATAACGACGGGGCAAAGCATTGGGCTTATAGGCCCTAATGGCGCTGGCAAAACTACTTTTTTTCACATTCTTGCAGGATTAATATCTGCAGATAGAGGAGAAATTTTTCTCAACGAACGAAACATATCAACCCTTAGTAGCGAATCAAGAGCAAAGTTACGAATTACATATTTACCACAAGAAACTTCTCTATTTCAAGGGCTCAGTGCCGAAGACAATCTAAAAGCAATTCTTGAATTGCATTGCCCAAAAGAAAAACGTAACCAAAAATGCAGAAAATTACTTGAAGAATTCTCACTAACAGAGCTACGAAAAAGGAAAGCACGGTTGCTATCAGGAGGTGAAAAACAAAGGTTGGAGATCGCTCGCGCCTTATGTTGCAATCCAAAATTCATACTACTAGACGAACCGCTAGCAGGAGTTGACCCAATTGCTGTTTCTGCTATAGAAAACCTTATAATGAAATTAAAAAAACAACAAATCGGAGTTCTAATTAGTGATCACAATATATACGAACTTCTTAAATTTGTAGATAAAACGTACGTAATGTACAAAGGCGAAATTATTGCATCAGGAACACCAAAGCATATCGTTAAAAATCAGCTCGTTAGGCGATACTATCTTGGCAAAAGGTTCCGTATCTAATACCAGAATAATATAGCAACAGAAAAAACTGTATCGTGACTATAGGTCCAAAACTCGAATTAAAAGTAGCCCAGTCGTTGGTACTAACACCACAGCTACAACAAGCCATTAAACTATTGCAGATGAACGCTAATGATATTGAGACATGGATAGAAGAACAAATTGAAGAAAATCCATTCTTAGAAAAAGACGAAAATGGAGAACAATTTCCGGCAGACAGAGATGGTAGACATATCAATACAGAGTTACAAGAAAACGAAGATAGCCAAAGTAAAGAAGGGGAGGAGAAAGACTCTTTAGACATGCTTCGAGAAGAGCATGCAGATCAAGAATCTTTGGATATATCATACGAAAATGTCTTTGATCAAAGTACACAACCTTTATGGAATAAATCTCATCAAAGTGGCACGCTAACAAATGACATTGAGGATGAAGCAGAGCGTAGCCTATCAAAGCATCTACAGTTTCAATTAGGATTGGAAGTGCAAGACGAGACTGAGCGTGCAATTGGAACTTTCTTAATAGATTCTCTAGATGAAAATGGCTTCTTACCATTATCTATATCTGAGGTAGCCAAACAACTAGGAAGCTCACGAAAACAAGTAGATGCAGTTCTTCACAAGTTAAAACAATTTGACCCGCCTGGCCTATTCGCCAACTGCCTATCGGAATGCTTGCGTTTACAATTGCTAGATCGCCAATTACTGACACCCGAACTGGATATACTGCTATCAGATATTAATCTTCTTGCTGGTGGTGAAAGTGAAACACTACGTAAACGCTGTCAGCTAAATGAAAAAAACTTTGAAGAAGCGATAAAAGTCATCCGTACCCTCAATCCTCGACCTGCTTCATCTTTCGACCATCGGCCTATACAAACTATAGTGCCAGATTTGTTGATGCGTGAAAATATAGATGAGGTAGAGGAAAATTGCGATATTTGGAGAGTCGAGTTGAATAATGATACCCTGCCGCACGTCCTTGTAAACCGTGACTATCACGCTGAAGTTGCAACGAATGTAAGCTTAAGAGGCGATTCTCAAGCTCAAGAATTTTTGAAAGAACGTTGGCAAACTGCAAATTGGCTAACAAAAGCTCTCGACCAAAGAGCACAGACAATACTAAAAGTCGCAGCAGAAATCGTCAAAAGGCAACGTGGATTTTTTCGATACGGTATAGCAAAATTAACACCTCTAGTATTGCGCGATATAGCCGGTACAATCGGTATGCATGAAAGTACTGTAAGCCGTGTTGTAAATGGAAAATACATACAAACACCAAGAGGAATGTTTGAGTTACGTTACTTCTTCACTAAGGCCATTCCTAACTCTATCATGCGTACATCACTATCGGCGAAAGCTGTTCGGCATCGCATACGACAGATCATCAAAGAAGAAACACCTGATGCAACATTGTCAGATGATAAAATAGTCGAAAAACTGATGGAAGAAGGAATAGAAATAGCAAGGCGCACCGTTACAAAGTATAGAGAAGCCATGCGGATCGGCTCTTCTGTGGATAGACGCAGACAGCAAGCCTTACAAACTAAGCGATAATGCAAAAAAATAAGAGTGAAAATCACTTGACATGATAAGGGTATGTTTTTAGATTAGAATTATTCTAAAAATAAAAATCTCTGCTATAATGAATTTTGATTTATTGCTTCTCTTTACGAGTTGGAGAAAATAAATTTTTTAGAGAGCTTTTATGATGGGATGTTTTACAAAAATTTATGAATAAGAGTGTATCTGGCAGTATGCAAGTCATTAGAGAATCATATAAATCTTTAGAAAGGTGGCAAAGCAAGACAGGACAGCGCATCTTAATTGTGGGAGGGCTCGCATTATGTGTAATGATGTATGGGCTTTGGGATAAACAAAGCCGTGAGATTATTTTAATATCGTTAGCAGAAACGTACGTTTCTGTAACAGCTTTTGTTGCAACTACTTTGATGTTGCTATTGGCAATTGAGAGATTATCTGGTTTTAATGCAACCAATTTTATGGAAAAAAGTAAACGCTGGGAACTACCGATGGCATCTTTTTTAGGAGCTCTGCCAGGTTGTGGCGGAGCCTTGGTCGTTGTTACTCAATATGTAAATGGCACTTTAAGCTTTGGAGCATTAATTGCTGTCTTGACTGCAACTATGGGAGACGCTGCTTTTTTGATTTTAGCAAAAGAGCCAAAAACCGGGGTAATACTGATTATCAGTACCTTTTTTATTGGATGGGTTTCTGGGGTTGTGGTTAATGCTGTGCATGGTAAAAATTTTATGCGCAAAAAAGGTCCCATGCACTCGAAAAGCTTAAACAATGGTGAAGGAGGTAAACATAACCGTAGCATGTTATTCGCTGGGAATCCTTGGCGTGTATGGATTGACAGAATCTGGCTGATGTCGTTAATACCAGGAATCGTTTGCGCTTCTTTATATGCTTTCCAAGTTAATATTCTTACCCTCTATTTATGGGGGGTCCCTATCTTGCATATTTTTTCGATATTCGTGGTACTTTGTATCATCTATTGGGTTTTATTTTCAGGACCAACAGGACGAGAAACCAGCAAGCGAGAAACACAAAACCTGACTTTGCGTTCAGTTATTGATGACACAAACTTTGTAACAGTTTGGGTTGTTGCAGCGTTTTTGCTGTTTAATTTAACCATTCATATTTTCACTATTGATTTAGTAAGTGCATTTGGAGCTGCATATATCTTTTTACCAATAATTGCCATTGTGATCGGATTTATTCCTGGCTGTGGGCCGCAGATACTTGTTGCTGCTACATATATTAGCGGATTAGTTCCTTTTTCTGCTTTAATGGGTAACGCTATCAGTAATGATGGCGATGCTTTGTTTCCAGCGCTAGCTCTAGCACCACGAGCAGCGATGGTTGCGACCTTGTACAGTGCGATACCAGCTATAGCTGTTTCTTACACATTGTTATTTTTAGGTCATTGAATATACCGCGTTATTAAAAAAAGAATTCTTTGTTATAAAGAATCCATCTATTTATAGGTCTGCCAAAATCCTTGCTAAACGATCACATTGATTCACTGCTTCTAAATGCTTCAATTTATTAGCACTTACAATATTTTCAGGAGCATTCTTTACAAATTTGCCTTCGGGGTCAAATTTTTTATTCAAAACCTTGAGTTTGCTTGACCAATAATCGAATTGCTTCGAAACTCTGTTTTTGGCCTGTTCAATCTCAAAACCTAACGGTAATCCCAGCCCAGGACTTACAAAACCATCGTAAATAAAAACTATAACCTTCTCTTTATTTCTATCCTTGTTCCTATTATCTCCCATCCAATCAATACCAGCCAAACTACGCACGACAGTAGCCCAAGCTGCAACCCTAGTTTCTGCTAAACTCGTCAAATCGTCACAACGCAAGGGAGTAATAATCTTTGAGACAAGCCCCAAGCAAGAGCGCAAAGAACGAACTTCTCCAATAAGACCCAAAATCCATTCAACTTCATCAACATCATTCTTCCAATCATCTGCAACTATAATACTATCTGCATCCAACCATTGTGCTATTATCAAACGTTCGTCATCTGTTTTGGCTGAAAAAATTTCTGCTGTAAAAAAAATTTTTTCAGTCACAAAAGGAACAAAGGGATGCAATATACGTAGCAAACCATAAAACAGCCAAGCGCTCGATAACCGAGCCTCAACCTTCTCATCTGCACTACCAAAAGAGAAAATCGGCTTCAACATCTCCAAATATTTACCGCAAAACACGTCCCATACAAAATGGTATATAACTGAACCAGCTTCATGAAACATGCATATTTTGTCATCTAATGCTCGCTCAACCTTAGCTGTTACTTCAAGCAAACGCACAAGCATCCAACGATGTAGCGCACCGCTAACCTTTGTAATATCAAAATTTTTATCATAGCAACAATCTTGCATTTCTAAAAAACGAGCAGAATTCCACAATTTTGTTATAAAATTTCGATTGCCCTCAATGCGCTTCTCTGAAAGACGCAAATCCCTACCAGGAACAGACTGCAATACTAAGGTTAGTCGTAATGCATCGCAGCCATATCTATTCATCAAGTCGATCGGATTGACTACATTGCCTAAAGATTTCGACATTTTACGTCCTTTCGTGTCACGAATCAAAGCATGCATATAAACAACTTTAAAAGGAACTTGCCCCATGAAGTACAACGACATCATCATCATACGAGCAACCCAAAAAAACAAAATATCAAAACCAGTGACTAAAACATTCGTAGGGAAATACCTCTGTAACATCGACACGTCTGCAAACTGCTCGTCAGCCCATCCCAATGTCGAAAATGGCCAAAGCGCAGAAGAAAACCAAGTATCCAAAACATCTTCATCTTGTGTCAATATAACGTTTTTTCCAAATTTTTGCTGAGCTTGCTCCAATGCTGCCTCTTCGCTATCCGCAGCAATTTCCTTACCATCTTGCGTATACCAAATAGGGATACGATGCCCCCACCACAACTGACGCGAAATACACCACGGCTGAATGTTTTCAAGCCATCTACGCCAAGTATTATGCCATATCTGTGGAAGTAAAATCGTATTTCCATTTTCGACAGATTGTAATGCCCGCTTAGCCAAAGAACCCATGCCAATAAACCACTGTTTAGTTAGTCTAGGTTCTAACGCAACACCGCTACGTTCGCCATGAGGTACAGAATGAATTTCATCGCGGATTTCACGCAACAAACCCTGCGTCTC
Source organism: Alphaproteobacteria bacterium (assembly GCA_014238535.1). Lineage (GTDB taxonomy): Bacteria > Pseudomonadota > Alphaproteobacteria > JABAAW01 > JABAAW01 > JABAAW01. The sequence goes on along the minus strand of JABAAW010000009.1, from coordinate 16,678 downwards.
TAGTGCTGCGACAACACTAGAACGCGCTTGCTCTCGAGAAAGTCCACGATAAATTCCCGGCACTTTATCATTCAAACAAGCTCGCTTATCAAAAACTGATATCATTGCCAAAGAATGATCTCTCCCAATATCAAAATCTAAAAAATCGTGAGCAGGGGTAATCTTCAAGGCTCCTGTACCCCTCTCTCTATCAACCCGCACATCGGCAATGATAGGTATTTTACGTCCAGTCAGGGGAACAGAACAATGATGCCCAACCAAATGTTTATAGCGATCATCATCAGGATGCACCGCAACAGCAACATCGCCAAACAATGTTTCAGGACGCATTGTTGCAATTGTGATAATAGATAAATTACTAGGTTGTGCACATAATTCTTTATCAAAAACAAGCGGATAGTCAATAAAGCAAATCTTGCCAAGCACAGTCTGCTGACGTACTTCTAAATCAGAAATGGCCGTTTTTAATTGCGGGTCCCAATTAACTAGACGTTCAGCTCGATAAATTAAATTATCTCCGTACAGGCGTAAAAAAGCATAGCGAACCGAACGTGATAAACCTTTATCCATCGTAAAGCGGGTTCGATCCCAATCACATGATGCTCCCAAACGGCGTAACTGTTGCAAAATAATATTGCCGTACTTATCTTTCCAATTCCAAGAGTGATTCAGAAAATTTTCACGCGAAAGTTTAGATAAATCAACGCCATCTGCAAATAATTGCTTACTAACTAACGACTGCGTCGCAATACCTGCGTGGTCTGTGCCAGGTAACCACAAGCAATCAAAACCACGCATACGTCGATAACGCACCAGAATATCCTGCAAGGTATTGTCAAGCGCATGCCCAATATGCAACCGCCCAGTAACGTTCGGTGGCGGCATCATAATCGTATACGGCTCCTTATTACTATCAACACCACAACGGAAAGCACCACAAGATTCCCAGTCATCATATATCAAACGCTCTGCCTCGGCAGAAAAATCATAATGTTTTTCCATATCCCTACACTATCCCACGAATACAAACTAACGTAGTTTTCCTTCCTCGATTTGCTTACTCAAGCGTCGTAAAAACCGCGAACGCGTGCCCTCATCAAGGCTATCTACCTTAAATAGTTTTCCCGTATCAATATTATTATTCTTAAAATTCTTGATATCAGCATTATCATTTTCGTTTATACTTGATGAATTATTAATTATACCTCCGCCTTTATCTTTATGCTGCTCACTAAAATTATTATCTACCTTTGGATTTACTTGATAATGAAGGGTATCCATCCCTTCGAAAGCTGCTTCTCTATCCGATCTTACAACGCCAGAACCATCACTCTTCGCTGTTGCCATATTATATTCATTGCACGAAGTAGAACCATTACCAAAGCCTTTGTTAGCTGCTAAGAATTTATCAAGAACAGTGTCTTCCATATCATAAAATGGCCTATTATTCCCTTTATTATGTAAAGTTGAGAATGGTTTTAAAAAATTTTTTAGCAACGTAGTCTGCATTTTTTTTATATCTACTTTTATTTGAGATGTGACATTAGAGCATAACAACGTACTAACAGATGCAAATAATTTAGAAAGGAATGCATGATAGGTATTAACAGCCATTAAAGTAGAAGATGATATTTTTTTCAATCTCCCCAAAAAATAACGTAGACCTAAAATGGTTCTTTGCTTTAAAATTATCCATACAGTACTAAATATTTTAACCGCAACACGTATTCCGTTTACAACACCACTCCGAAAAATAGCAAGCTGCTTACGGTATCTACTTGCCACCAAAGTTCGAAAGAATTGCGCTAGGTTAATAATCCTAATGCGCATGAGACGATAAATTAATTTTAATCTATCTGATGTTATACTGAGTAATATGCGGAAGGTACCATATTGCGAGTAATGGTAGGGGGAAAACAAAATTCGAAATAACAAAAGTAAAGGAGACAGCAAGAAAAAAAACAAATAATTGCCTACACCATATATCTTTCGAGGAATATTTTGGGTATTTTCAACAGTTTGTAGAGTGAAAATACGAACATAGTCTATAAAAAACATGCGGGCGTAGTTGTGTGGTTCGCGTGTGAATATTCCAAGCGGGTCTATTATGATATGCGCCAATCTATGAAACGGTGCTGTGATAAAGTGCCACAAGATCAAAAAAAATTTTACAGACCTTCTATTACTTGTTGAAATTTTCCGACCCGAAAAACGGATTTTCCCAACAGCCAATAAAAATCTCATAATAGAATTGACAAAACGGTAAATGAGCGAAATAAACCGACTCACCAGCACAAGTGGCTCGAAAAGGAATCCAAGGAACCAAATCACTGGTCTTGTAATATAGTTTCGTTGCGATCTAGGTATATAAGATTTTCTATTTGAAGACTCACTATAGCGTCGCGCGTCGAAAATAGAAAAAAACTGGGAGGGATGGCCTTTTTGTACAAGTTGCGTCAACAATAAAGCATCTATTGATTGGTTGCCCATACTAAAATCCTTATCGTTGTTACTTTGAGTCCGTAGTATTAGCGTACCTTGACGAAACTGTTGTCTTCTTTTCTGCCGAGCCTTTCTATCTGGATATCTACGCAGTTTATTTTTTTTATCTTTTTGCTCTCTTATACTGACTCTTTTTTCTTCTTTAATCCGTAACCTTTCTTGTTCCAATATATACCGCTGTCGCTTTTCTGTAACTGCCTGCTGGTATCGCTTAAAATACTCTCTACTATGGTTTTTGTTGCCCTGTATCAATCTCTCTCCCCCCCCAAGCCATCCTGTGGCTTCGTAATCAGATTTGAGCAACGTAGAACTACCGCTAACATTTTCTAAGTCCTTGTCAATCAAAGACTGAACGCGAGAAATACGGTTAAAAGACTCGTTCATTTTTCAACACCTAATCCCCATCTAATAAAATAATTGGAGGTATAATTAGGCACATTTAAATTTAACAAAGCAGGGGAAAGCCTCCCTATAGATTTCAAAAGATCAAAGCGTGCATAGAAAGATTGACTACGTGCAACAATTGCTGCACGCTCTGCTTCTGCAAAATCTCGTTCCGCCTCCAAGAGATCATCGATGGCACCTGTTCCAAGTCGTGTCTCGCGTTGTGCACTGCGTAGCACTACTCTTCGCGCTTCAAATGTCTCAAGACGCGCCTTCTCACTTTCTTGCCTCGCCTCAAGGTTTTCCCAAGAATCCAAAAACTCGCGCTCAGAATTTTGTTCAATAAGATGTAAATTATCACGAGATAGGCGTAAGCCATTCAATACAGAACGATAACCACTCATAAAATAGGCAGGGCGTAATGGATATGTGAAAATCATTTTTGCTGAAAATGAATCAGTTGTAACATCAGAAAGCCCAGAAACCCTATATTCTGCATCTAAGGAAATGCTTGGCAAAAAAACCAATCCTCTTGTCGTACGAGAAATTTTACGCTGTTTTTGCAACTCTAGACGTGCTACAAGTAAGTCAAAATCATTCTTCTGTAAATAATCTCGTGCTTTATCTAAACTCGAGGGAACAGAAGGAATGTTAGCCATAAGTGCTTGTGGATCCTCAAGTTCTTTCTCATCAATTCCAAAATGATCACGAAAAGCACGAGCCGCTGAACTACGTTGTGCCCGAGCATCAATAGCTTGCGCTTGAGCTTGCGCGAGAGAAGCTGTTGCAAGAGCAACATCACGTTTAGAAGCTCCACCCAGAGAAGCATTTCGTTTTGTTGCTTGCCACTGCTCCATCAAATGGCTGAGGCTCTTTTCACTGACGTGCAAAGCCGCTGATGCTTCAACAACTCCTAGATATACCCGCAAGCCATCTAAAATTAATTGCGCCTCTGCTTTACGAAACAAACGATGGGATATACGGCGATCATAATGTCCAATCAAATACTGAGAGTATACTTGCCCTCTATTAAGGAGGGGTTGGGAGACAGAGAGAGTCGTAGACCAACTTTCTTTCGTTTCAAAGCCGCTAGAAGTGCCAGTGCCAGTGCCAGAAGCGCCACTGGAAGACTCTGATGAGGGGGTGTTGAGAACCCGAGAACCCTGAAGACCGTAACTGCCCTTGAGCTGAAACTGAGGGCCAAGGTCTATCGCCGCTCGGCGTGCCTTCTCAAAAATCTCCTGAACCTTACGACGCTCGATTGCAAACGCAACATTGTTATGCCACGAATGCTCAAGCGCACTCTTCAAAGTCTGCGCTTGCAGAAAACTAGGCTGAAGAAAAAGGCTGAAAAACAGCGCAATAGCGCAAATAAAGGGAAATAAAGTCAAAAAAGAGCACTCCTAAAACTACTTAGGCAAATGCTAGGAAAAATCATACCGTTAGTTAAAAACATCAAATAAAAAAGCAATTCTAAAAAATTAACCGCGCCTCTACCTCGCATAGTAGTATAATAGCCATCGTGTAGGCTTGTCAAAAATGTAAACGCAACGCAGAAATCGTGCTAGCGCAAGCAAAAAAGCACGCGCGCGGCGAGAGATACGGCGCGTGGGGGGGCGAGAAGCGTGTGCGGCAAGAAATACGGAAGGCTAAAGTGGTGCGCGGGGCAAAAGTCACGAAAATAATCGCACTAAACGCATAAACTAAATAAAGGGGAAACAAGAGGCAAAATAGAGATAAAAATAAAATAACTCCGATTTCTCAAATAAGGGGAAACGATAAAGTAACAGCAAAAAAACATGAAGCAAAAAAATACACAACAAAGACGCAATGCGCCAGAAACACAACATGCCAAAGGCTCTGAAAACAAGCAAGGCTGCTAGTAGCAGTGCAAAGGAAGTCTATCGCGTAATACTCGTAATCATAGACTTTCCCAAGCACGCTACTAAAGCACTATTCTATGCTTGCAAATACGCAGTACAGCATAAGTGTAAAATAGCTCTACTGCATGTGCGACCGCGCTTGGACCTGAACCCGTTGATGTTCATGCGCCGCGCTAATGAAAAATACTCGCGCACTTTCGCCGAAGAATACCTGAACGAAGTGTCAAGGCAGGTCGTCGAGTGGGGATGCCAGCTGCCAGCCCTATATATGCGCGAGGGCGATACAATACAAGAAGTGAAAAAACTGCTGACAGAACCTAACCATTATGTATCTATGGTCGTAATGAGCGATCAGCAGTTCATCGCTCGCGCAAGCCTACTCGCTAACGCTTCGTCCGATAAAAACAAAGCAGGATTTCGACCTTTCGTAGTAATTCCAGATAGGTTATCATACGACGAAGTCAGGCTTATCATATAAAACAGTCCAGTATAGGTGAAAAATATGTTCATTCAGACCGAAACTACTCCTAACCCCGCCGTGTTGAAGTTCTTACCAGGGCGCATAGTGCTAAAGGGCGCAACCGCCGAATTCTGCTCGATGGAAGAAGCAGAAAAAGGCTCAGAGCTCGCAGCTGCAATCTTCGCCGTCAAAGGTGTCGCTAGCGTCTTCTTCGGTGAAGATTTCATCTCAATCGCAAAAAAAGCAAACGAGCAGTGGGATGTAATGAAACCCGCAATACTGGGACTAATCATGGAGCATTTCATAACCGCGCGCGAACTGCTACTAAACCAAAACAACGATAGCAAAGTCTTCGCATCGCAACACGCAGAAGACAACGGAGACCCAATCATACAAAAAATAAAAGAACTGCTAGACGAACGCGTACGACCCGCTGTCGCGCAAGACGGCGGCGATATAGTCTTTCACGGATTCGATAAGGGAATCGTATACCTGACTCTGCGTGGCGCGTGCGCGGGGTGTCCAAGCGCAAGCGCAACTCTGAAAATGGGCGTCGAAAACCTGTTGCGACACTACATTCCAGAAGTAGCAGAAGTGCGCGCTAGGATGTAAAAACAAACTGCAAGCGCAACTCTGAAAATAGGCGTCGAAAACCTGTTGCGACACTACATTCCAGAAGTAGCAGAAGCGCATGTAAAGACAAACCGCGGGCGCAAGCAATAGTCAACCGCAATAATCGGGTAGAATCGCCTTTGTTGCCTCGTCTATTTTTTGCATCGTGCCAGAGGCGCGTAGTTCGTTGCGGATGTCGGCGCGCGATTTATTCGTCTGCTCCTCGTTAATCTTGGTCTTGGCTGCTTCCTTTGCCGCCGCCTTGCCTAACTCGGCTAGGGCTATGTGTTGCTTTTTGCCATCATCGTAGCGTCTGATAGGAATTTTTTGAAATGGGAGGGTATCGAAGTCACGGTCGTTGTTGCGCGTAGCTAGTAACGCTGGTTGGAGCGCATCGCTGTTGAGAAGAGCCGCGAGGTAGTGCGCCTCCGCCAAACTGCGCGTCGCAACGCGGTATAATTTATGCTCGATGATTACTTGGTTTTCTTTACCAACTGCCACTGCCGAAATGTTTTTACCGCTACCATTATAGATAACCCTATCGACTAGAGGATTGCCTAAAAAAGAAAGTTGGCTGGAGAGTGCTCCGCTATAATCGCATCGCTTTGTTAGCGTTTCAACAGAACGCTCTTTTCTATTGTTGCGCCAAATGCCGTCTGCCTCTAGCCAATATGTGGTCAAGAATCGCCTCGCTTCGTTCGGTCGTTCCTTCCGTCGTAATTCCAATGGCATTATAAAACGATCAAGGTCAAGCGCACGGAAAGGCAAGAGAGCATTGCTCCACATGGCTGGGCGCAAGTCTTCTTCTTCCAGTTCGGATGTTCGGCAACCAACAGATTTCCAAGGCTGATGCCTGCCCGCAGAAGTTTTAACCTGCACAGTATTCGCGCCTGCCTTCTCCATATCCTTTTTATGTACGCGTACCAATACATGAGGAAATAATGTTGCCCCATTACGCACAAGGCTATCTTTTTTCTTTATACCTAGGAAGTCGCTAGGTCGGTCGTTGTAAGTTTTACAATCCGCAAACTGCGGATTATCGCAATCGCCATACATGCGTTGCGGATTCGTCAATGCTTTTTCTTTATCACCTACACCAAAGATAACGCAGCTAGCACTTTGCGGAAAAGGGCGTGGCTTTGTTTCGACAACCCAAGCGCGATGCTTGCTTAAGTTCGCCTCACCCCATTTTACATTGCGAAACTTCTCCCACGCTACCGATTTTAGAGCAGAGCCAGGTAGGACAAAACCGAAGCGTCTTTCCATTTTATCGTTATTCATCGGCCAGTAGAGCTTAATCGAGCGCACTACAAACAAAGCAGCCAAGTCGTTTTGCGGGGCTGACTTACCCCCCTGCCAAACTTGAAGAAGGCTTGCCATATTTCTTAGGTCCTCTTGCCGCGCTCCTTCCCAATCGTTGTACGTAATCCACGGCGGGTTGCCTATAATGCGAGCTACCCTAGAGCTTGCTAATCGATGCGGTTGCGCAAGGTTCTTAATAAACCATGCCCAGATGCCGTTCTTATCATCGTCACGCAGTTGTTGAAATATCCGCGCAGCTTCGCGCAAAGATTTTTTTTCATCTTCGTTCTGTACTTGATAACCATCCAGCAATGCCTCTATTTGCTCGCCTCGTGCATCAGCACCAGCAATTTTATCGACAATCTCTTCAAAGTCGCTACGCAATAAAGTATTTTGCGGAAATAGAATCGTGTCGTTATTTTCAGAAACTTGTAGCAACATTCCCCCCTTCTCAAACATCGCCGTAGCGCCAAGGTCATGTGAAAAACTCTCGCGGTGCATCTGCAACGCATCGCCTAAGTAGATTTGCAACGGATGGCTAGGCTTCGTAGGTAGAGCTCCCAATAGCGTCGCTCGCGCAAGCTCTATCGCTACAGGGTGAATGTCGAAGCCATAGACTAGCTTGGCGATGGCGTTGCTTACCTCTAAATCCTTTTTGCCCATGCCTTTAGCAAAGTGTAAAAACCGCTTGGCAGCCGCTCGTAAAAAAGTACCCGAGCCACAACCAGGGTCAAGCACGCCTAAGCCAGCCAAATTTTTACCAGCAAAAGCTGCCTTGAGGGCTTGCTTGCAATAATCAGCATCTAGCACTCGTTCCGTCACCATATCTGCTAGCCAGTCGGGCGTGTAGTATTCGCCGAAGTCGTGGCGGTCTTTGCGCGGGATAAAGTCATGATAAAGGTGCTTTAGAATATCGCCGCTCGCTTCGCCCCAATCATAGTGGATAACCTCCTGATAGATAGCAGAGCAAACCTTCTCGCCTTGTCGCCGTAACTCCTGCTCCTCGCCTTCCCAATAAAGCCAAGAAACAAAGCCACCGCCCGCAGTAATGCGCTCGACTACTGTGTGCGCGGCTACGGGTGAAAGCTCGGCTGCTATCAAGCGCGCTGCTGCTGTAAGTAGCGTATGGTTCGCAAAAAGTTCGTGTCCCTCTTCGCCTTCTGGCACCTGCATATGCGCACCGCGTAGCTGTTCTTGCCATAGTTCATACTTTATTTTATAGGAATCGTGCTTTTTTACCTTGCTGGCGAAATGGTTAATCTTGTATTTAATCGGCGTGAAAATCTCTACGACAGCATCGCCAGTCGGCGTAGGGCGCGGTTCCAAGTCACGCTTTAAAGTGCTGATTAAATCTCTCATCTCTGGCGTAATAGCCTTGTCGAGCGAGGGTTCTATCGCAAACTTTTTATCTAGCCTTACACCTTCGCCATCGCGCACATAGCGAAGCCAATGTTCGCCGTTCGTCGCCCAACCATACTTCTTGGCTTTATTAACTTGTAATCGCCTCGCAATCTGCGTGCCCGCATCGTTAGGAGCGTCCGTACCTAAATGCTTCTTATTTTTTTTAACCTCGAAGGCAACGCCACGCGCAACGATGTCCGTCTCTCTGTTGCGTTTCTCATAATCGTCAAATCCATGCTCTAGATTAACATCTATATGCTTGCCCTCTAACTGCGGAAACCCTTGTAAAAAATTGGCTATCGCGCGTTGCGGGTTCGCCTCCTTACCATCATCCCTAACCTGCGCCAGAACATCGTAGAGCAAATCGCTCAAGCCTCGCATATAGCCTAGTGACGCCATCGCGTTATCCTCGCACTAAAGTGACTCGCTAAAATAGTTCGCTAAAATAGCACTCTAGAATAATCCTTGCGTCAAGCCCGCATCGTCAATACGAATGCTGTTAGCAGCCGGAACGCGAGGCAAACCAGGCATCGTCATAATCTCCCCGCAAAGCGCTACTATAAACTCCGCACCAGCACAAAGACGAACATCGCGAATCGGAACTACATGACCCTCAGGCGCTCCTCGCAACTTAGGGTCGGTCGAAAAACTATACTGCGTCTTCGCCATACAAATAGGTAATCTGCCATAACCCGCAGACTGCCAAGAACTCAACTTGTCACGGACTACCTTGTCCGCTATCGCCTCGCTGCCTCGGTAAATCTCAGATACAATGCTCTGAATCTTCTCCCATAAACCCAAGCCATCGTCATATAAAGGCTTGAAAGATGCCTCGCCCGTAGCGATAACATCAACTACCTTGCTCGCCAAATCGCGAGCACCCGCTCCTCCATCAGACCAGTGCGTGCATAACGAAAAGCCATTGCCTCGGCGAGCGCAAAATGACGATACCGCCTCAACCTCCTCGTCAGAATCCGTAGGAAAACGATTCAATGCAACTATAGCAGGAACCCCAAACTTCGATATGTTCGATAGGTGACGGTCCAAATTCGACAAGCCTCGCTCCAATGCTCCAACATCAACACGCTCCAAATCCAAACGCTCAACTCCGCCGTGATACTTCAATGCCCTAACAGACGCAACCATTACCACCGCGCTAGGCGATAAACCAGCCTTGCGACACTTAATGTTGAAAAACTTCTCCGCTCCCAAATCCGCGCCAAAGCCCGCCTCAGTAACTACATAGTCCGATAAACTCAATGCTCCCTTCGTAGCTAATACGCTGTTACAGCCATGCGCTATGTTCGCAAATGGACCACCATGCACAAATACAGGCGTGCCCTCCAATGTCTGAACCAAATTCGGATGCAACGCCTGACGAAGCAATACCGACATAGAACCCTCAGCGCTCAAGTCCGACGCCGTAATCATACGACGCGCAGAACTCTCGCCAACAATAATGTTACCTAAACGACGGCATAAGTCACTAAAACTCGTCGATAGACAAAATATCGCCATAACCTCAGACGCAACCGTGATGTCAAAGCCTCCCTCGCGAGGATAGCCGTTCGATACTCCTCCCAATGATAATACCAAGCGACGCAACGCACGATCGTTCATATCCATAACTCGACGCCACGATACTCGACGTAAATCAATGCCTAATTCGTTACCCCAATATAAGTGGTTGTCCAATAACGCAGACAAGATGTTGTGCGCAGAACCAATCGCATGAAAATCTCCCGTAAAGTGAAGGTTCAAATCCTCCATCGGCACAACCTGCGCATAACCCCCACCCGCTGCTCCACCCTTAATGCCAAAACACGGACCCAAAGACGGCTCGCGCAAGCATACCGATACTCGCTTACCCAAGGAACTCAAGCCATCCCCTAAACCAACGCTCGTCGTCGTCTTACCCTCGCCCGCAGGAGTCGGCGATAGCGCCGTAACCAAAATCAACTTGCCACGAGACGAATCCAAACCTTCTAAATGCTCAAGCGATACCTTCGCCTTATAACGACCATAACGCTCCAATGACGACTCAGGTAGATCAAGCTTGCTCGCTATCTCATCTATATCAGCCATGCGCGCTCCTCGCGCTATATCTATATCCGATAAACCCATCCCTTCTTCTCCTAATAAATTATGAAATTAACAGCTCTCGCTGATCGTCGAAAACTTCAACAACTCCCACAAATAGCCACTCATACTGATCCTCACCTGCACAGCAAATGTATTCGCACTAGCACAACTAAGCAATATAGAACTCTTACCATATACACTCTGACCACAATCGCCTGCGACAAACGCACGCGCATGCAAATCCAAAGGGCAATTCTTTTGCAATACACGACGCGCTCGAGCTCCAGATACTCGTACAACCGCATAATAGTCCGATACATCAACAAAACTAACATGCCTGCTAACATGCCCGCCAACCAATACCTTCTCTAATCCTGCGAGCAGCTCGTTAGAAAAATCAGCCGAAACTTCAGAATCTACATAATCCTCAGTGCTAACTCGATACATATATTCATTCGGACCAAGCCACAACAAAATACCAGCTAAAGAAACGCCAGCAACACTAACAGTGCTAGCCACATACTTGTTATTAAGCGGCAACTTGTTACAGCCAAAAAACTTAACGAGTTCCCTCCTGCCAGCATCATCTTCTTCAGCAATACGAATGATAATCTTGCTCAATGGCTCAACGCCTCTAATGCTAACAAGCGGCGACAATGAACCTTCGCCACGCGGAAAAAAATGTTGCATACGCAACTCAGCCGATAAACCCGCAGCCAAATCTGTGCTCAGCGAATCCGAACTAACACGCCCGCTTTCTTCTATAGTCTTGCTTTCAGCTGTCATAAAACATAGTCCAAATCTTCTTCAAGCGCGCATGCGCTCTCCCTTAGCGTCAAAAAATACCGACGAAACTATTTTTACCGCCTCGCATCCCCTATCCGTCAATGCATAAATCGTATCCCCCTTACGCCGTAAGCCATCTTCAACCAATGCCAACGCTATCGACTTTTCAAGATTCGGCGAATAGTAACTAGAACTAACCCAGCCAATAGACTTGGTATAGGGCTTGCGCCTGAACTTGCTAACCTTCGGGCTTTCTAACAACTGCGTACCCTCAGGTAGCGTAAAACTAGAATCCGTCGTCAAAAGACCAACCAACTGCTTCCTACCGGCGCTCGTCAAGCCTGCGCACGCAAGCGACCTCTTGCCAAAAAAGTCCTCCTTACCCTTATCGACTATCCAGCCCATATTCGCATCATACGGCGTTACCGTGCCGTCCGTATCCTGACCGGGGATGAGGAAACCCTTCTCCGCACGCAAAAGGTGCACAGCCTCAGTTCCATACTTAACAAGGTCAAAATCCACTCCGCGCTCGCATAACAAGTGCCAAAGGCTCTCGCCGTAGCGCGCGGGTATGTTAATCTCAAACGCCGACTCGCCGCTAAAACTTACACGGAAAATACGCGCACTGATATTACATATCTTCGTATCCATAAAACGCATAAAAGGTAGCGCGCTAGCAGATATATCATCTTCGCACAGCTCTGCCAGCAGCGCGCGCGCACGCGGACCACCGACAACGCAAACAGCCCACTGCTCGCTAACAGAGGTCGCATAAACCTTGCGCGTCGGCCATTCCGTCTGTAGCCATTCCTCAATCCAAGATAAGACTCGCGCCGCGCCGCCTGTCGTCGTCGTCATGTAGTAGTGGTCCTTGCCAACACGCGCCGTAACCCCATCATCGAATATCATGCCAGCCTCCGTTAGCATGATAGCGTAGCGGCATTGTCCAATCTTAAGATTGTCAAAACTATTCGTATAAAGCATATTCAAAAGCCACAGCGCATCAGGACCTCGAATGTCTATCTTGCCAAGCGTCGAACCATCAAAAAGACCAACGCTATTGCGAACTCCATACGATTCGCGAGCGCAAGCCTCCGACAATGTCTCAAGTCCGTGTCGTTTGCCTTGCGGGTAAAACCACGGGCGTTTCCAATCGCCAACATCTTCAAAATACGCACCAGCAGATATATGCGCCGCATGCATCGGCGTCGTGCGCACAGGGTGGAATAACTCTCCGCAATGCGCACCTACAAAAGCTCCAAAACTTTGCGGGCTATAGGGCGGGCGGTAGGTAGTCGTGCCAAGCTCCGCCATCGGAGTTTCAAGCGCCGCAGACGCAACGCTAATCGCGTTCATATTCGACGTCTTGCCTTGGTCCGTCGCCATGCCCGTCGTCGTGTAGCGTTTAACATGCTCAAGCGAGCGGTAGCCTTCTCTAATCGCCAAGCGAACATCCGCCTCAGTGCTATCGTTCTGTAGGTCAAGGAAGCAAAACTTACCTCTGCCCGCTGATAGCCCAGTATTGCTAATACCATTAGCCTTGCCATCGACCATACTCGAACTAGCTCCAAGCACCAAAGACGCAGGCAACGGCTCGCTCGGGGCACTAGCCATCTCCTCGCAACTGCTTATGATATTCGTATCGGCGCGTGCACCACCGCGCCCAATACCACTAGGGCGTCCACTAGGGCGCAAATGCTTAGATAAATGATTGGCTATGTCTAATGCCGCAGCCCTGCCTTGCTCGAGCGCGCTAGCGTAATCATGCGCACCAGACAAACTGCCTGCCAATCTACAGGCAAAGGTGTTAGAGGAAAGCCTGCTCTTGCTCGCAGCTTGCACATCCGCAACATAGCAATTACTCGCGCTATCAAATACGAGCTTGCCTCCCGCCTGACTGAAAAGGTGGACACGCGGCACAAAACCGCCAGAAACTCCCAAAAGGCTACAGGTAAGAGTCCTAACCTTGCTCGAGTCCAACTCTATTCTAAAGGAATCTTCCCCTTCTGCTTCTGCTCGCGCCGACATACGCTCCGCTATGCGAACGCCCGATAACTCGCCGTTGCTACTAAGCGCTTCAAAAACTCCACTATTGCTATAGATAACGATACCCGCCTTGCGAGCACACATAACTATCTCCGACCTAACTCCGCTATCCTTACGCCAATCAACAATCTCAACCCTCGCTCCAGCTTCGTGCAACGCAAGCGCACTACGATAACCGTTGTCGTTATTCGTAAAAATAACCGCCGTGCGACCTAGCAAAACCTCATATCGCCTGATGTAAGCGCGGATAGAATCCGCAAGCATGATACCCGGTAAATCGTTATTGCGGAAAACCGCATGCCGCTCACTCGCTCCAGTCGCAAGTAGCACATGCTTTGCGCGGATACGCCACATGCGCTGGCGCGGAAGACGGTTGTCTTCATACGAGCCCATAACATGCTCAAACGCCGTCAAAAAATTACCATCGTAGTAGCCACTAACGCAACTATGCGAGAGCAAGTGCAAATTCTCGCGCGTACGCAAACGCGAAACTCGCGCCACAATGCCAGCACTAGCAGTTAATCCATCAACCTTAACATCAGGGTCGCTATGCAACAAACTACCGCCAAAGTCACTATCCTGCTCAACTAGCATCACGCGCAATGAACCATCGCTTACACTACTCAATACCTCCGCCGCCTCTAAACCCGCTAGACCGCCTCCAACTATAAGAACATCGGGATACGCTTGCATCCATTCGTAAAACGGCTTTCTACCAACTCGACGAACGCTATCCGCTATGCGCGGCGGCAAACCAAGCGAGCGCGGCGCCCTGCCTAGTCCCGCAGCACGCCTGATAAAATACTCGTAAAAACGCCACGCGCGTGATGGATACATAAAAGTCTTGTAGTAAAAACCCGCAACAAGAAGCGGCGAAAAAAAGCCCGCAACCGCCCCAAGATCAAACTTCAATGACGGAAAACGATTCTGGCTACGCGCACGCAAGCCAGACCTTAACAAAACTTGTGTCGACGTCAAATTAGGCTCCGACAATACTAGCCGACCATCGTCAACATTCTCCTCAAGCAACTGCACCAGCGCGTTCGGCTCCTCCTCGCCAGTCGCAAAAACTCCTCGCTTACGGTGATATTTAAAACTACGACCAAATATACTCTCCCCGCTCGCAAGCAAGGCAGACGCCAGCGTATCGCCCGCATAACCAAAGTAAGAACGACCATCAAACTCAAAGTAAATACGCTTGCCTCGGTCAATGCGCGCGCGCGTACTCAAGCGCAACGGCAAAATACGGCGCGGCTGTTCACTCGCCATAGACGAATCTTCCGCAATCACCGCTTCAAAACAACCTTCTTATCGTTCTTGCCATAGCCACCAGCCGAGCGCGGCATCGGAATAGACGCGCAACTCAATGCTTGGCGATAACTCGACGGGACCTGCGGAAAATCCTCGCCAGGCTTCGAAAAACCCAAAAAACAATCCGTAACATTGTCACGCAACGCAATAAACCAACGCCGACAGCCATGGATATGCTCCCAACGCTCTAGCGTAATGCCCTTCGCATTCTCCTTAAAAAATACATACTCCCCCCAACCACGATCATCCAAAGAAGAACAATCCGCCGGGCGAGCTATGCCAGCCTCGCCATGGCAGCTGAACTCAACCTGCTCACGCGCTCCACACCAAGGACAAGTAACTCGTAGCACAATAAATAAACCAATCAATAAATCAATAAATTAGTGGGCAACTCCCGCAGCAGAACCCTCGTCTATTACCAAACCACTATAAAAGCGATCAAGCGAAAACGGTGCCGCTATCGGATGCATCTCATCTCCAGCCAACGAGGACGCAAAAACATGACCAGAGCCAGCAGTCGCCTTAAAGCCTCCAGTACCCCAACCGCAATTAAAATACAAGCCCTCAACAGGAGTCCGAGACAATATCGGAGAACGATCAGGCGTAATGTCAACTACACCTCCCCATTGACGCAACATGCGTAAGCCAGATATATACGGAAATAACTCAACCAACGGCGATAAAATCTCGTCCATCGATGCAAAACTACCTCGCTGCGAATACGAACTATACTGATCCGCTCCCGCTCCTATAACTAACTCCCCCTTGTCCGATTGACTCAAATACACATGCACACCATTCGACATTACTACCTTGTCAAGAACAGGCTTAATAGGCTCCGATACCAATGCCTGCAGCGCAACAGAAGTCATCGGAAGACGAAAGCCTCCCATCGCAGCCAATACCGACGAGTGCCCAGACGCAACTACTCCAACTCGACCACATCTAACATCGCCAAGCGAGGTGACCAAGCCCTCTATCTTACCATCCCTGATAAGCATGTCACGAACCTCGCAATTCTGGATAATATCAACTCCCAGCCTGTCCGCAGCTCGCGCATAACCCCACGCAACTCCATCATGGCGGGCGTTACCAGCATCCGACTGATACGCAGCCCCCATAACAGGAAAACGACCATGCAAGTTAATCTCAGGCAGCATGTCCTTAACCCTGTCTACCGATAGCAACTCAATGTCAATACCGTTCAATCGGCACGCACCCGCTCGCCTCGATTGCTCCTGCAAGTCATGAACCGAATGCGCAAGCTGAAGAACTCCTCGCGCACTAAACATAACGTTAAAGTTCAACTTGCTACTCAATCGAGAAAATAATTCCAAGCCATGCTGATACATCAACGCACTCGCATCTTGCAAATAACCCGAGCGGACTATCGTCGTATTACGACCAGTATTACCTCCCCCAAGCCAACCCTTCTCTATAACCGCAACATTCCTAACACCAAACTCCTCCGCCAAGTAATACGCGCTCGCAAGACCATGACCTCCACCTCCAACTATGATAATATCATACGACGAACGCAAAGAAGGGCTACGCCACGCGCGAGACCAATTCCCATGACCCGTGCAAGAATGACGAAGCAACGACCATAATGAATAAAAACTCATCTATAAACGCTCAATAATAAATAAAATAACGCTCAACTAATATCGTCCTCCGATAAATCAAGCGAAACTACTCCAGATACAGGAGGCTCGCCTTCGCTAGGTAAATCCTCCGCGTCATCCAAAACTATACCTCCCTCAACAGAATCAGGCGCAGGCGAAGATACACGGTCATCAGTATACGAACGAGAACTCAACTTCTGGCTATAGCCACAACCACAACTCGGGCAAACTATTGCCTTCTCCTGAAAGTCATAAAACTTCGCTCCACAACTCCCGTTGTTACA
>JABAAW010000091.1 GCA_014238535.1 Alphaproteobacteria bacterium | reverse complement strand
AATAATTGTGAATAAAATAAAAAGTATGCTTAGTAGAATTAAATTAGAATTTTTAAAAAAATATAGTTTATCTATGTTATTTTTTATAAATTCATAACTTGATATATCGCTTATAGAAAGCTTGCTAAAAATTAGTAAAAGAAATGAAATTATTATAAAAAAGTATAACAAACTGAAAAATAATTTAATTTTTTTTGCTTTTTCATCTATCAATTTTAAATTTGATATATGAATGAAACTTTCTTTTGAAACAATTCCACCTTTTTTTTCTTTAGTAGTTTTGATATGTTTTTTTACCATATTTGTTTCTTTCACTTTTGCTCTATTATTTGCTCTATCAATTTCTATCACTTCACCCTCTTTATTTTTATCTTTTCCAACAAGAACTTTAACTTTTAAACCTTTTTTAATCATTACAGTACCTCAGGAGCCAATGATATTATTTTCATTTGACCTCTATTTCTTAATTCTCTAGTTACTGGTCCAAAAATCCTTGTTCCAACA
>JABAAW010000090.1 GCA_014238535.1 Alphaproteobacteria bacterium | reverse complement strand
AGATTTATATCTAGTATTTCGTATTTTATTAAAACGTTTCAATACACACTATTGCTTGAACTTGTTGTAGGGCTTTTGATGAGGATTTGTTACACGATACGATCGTCTAGCCTATATTCTAATTTTCTTACTGACTTAATAAATGGTGTTTACTAATTCGGAAGTCTCGTTCTAATTATCTAATTCAAATATATTATTTAAAAGATATTTTACAGAAAAGGATATTCGAGGCCACTGTATGTCCGTGGCCTAATCGATATAGTGGTTGTACTACTAATATCTACAAGCTGGACGCCTATGCTGGAGCGCGCGGGTTCGATCCCGAGTTGCGCCAGTATGCGTCTAGGGTGCCAAGTCCCTGCGGATTGACGGTGGTTTATAAAATTTCACCACCATTAAACTTGGCAAGTCGAGATATCGCCTGTACTGAGTGGAATCGACAATAAACCAAGAATTTTTATTTATTTTTTGATAGACAATCAGCAGGCGCGGATTTAGGTGGGG
>JABAAW010000008.1:6617-49217 GCA_014238535.1 Alphaproteobacteria bacterium | reverse complement strand
GTTCCTTTCTAATACATAATTTAGAATTGTGTTTTTTTAGCTCTTCAATTGTTATTGAAACTAATTTTTTAACACGGCTGTTCTTAGCGGCTATAGAGCCAAGTTTAGGATGAAAGGTTATATGCTCTAGCTTTTTAATATGCTCTGATATAGGGATTTTATTATCGCGTTCGAACATAAACTTGGCGTCCGCCAGTCGCGCGCGCACGACACGCTCGACTCCTTTAATAACTTTCTTTTTATCTGTAGCAGACGAGACATTAGCCACGAAATAGAAGTTGCATACTTTGTCTGTAATAGCTATATTGTAGATAATTTTTTGATGATGGTTAAGAATTGTTTGGATTAAAAGAAAAGGTAATGGTAAAAATTCTTCATTAAAATATCCTTTCAGCACGCTGGGATATTCTGTAAGGCAGGCGTTTTCTTTTATAACTACTTGCTGGTTATTAATTACATCTCCGACAGCCTCTTTAATTATCTGCAATCTTTCCGTATAAATCGGCTCGACATAACTTGCGCGTAGTTTGCTCTCATAATCCGCCATGCTAGTAACCGCGAATGGTTCAGGCTTGGCGAGCGGATGCCCGAGCGTCTTGTCGGTAAAATCTAATTTTTCTCCGTTACCTAAATTTATGTAGCCCTTAATACTACCGCCTGCAAAGACGACTAAAATATGACGCAGAGGGCGTACCCAGCGGAAGTTTTGCTTGGCAAAACGCATGGAGACCTTTAGCTCCTTCTGCATTTTATCTATTACCGACGAGACGAGCTCGCCTAAAAGCTCGCTTGTAGCAACCGCCTTATGCTCTATATTTACAGCATAATAGCCTCCCTTTTTAATACATTCATCTAGCGACTTTATGCCATTTTTGCGCATAAACCCGTCTATTGCGACTTGCGGTGAGGCAACGCGCGGTCCCTTACGCTCTTCTTGCCACGCTATACTTTTTTTCGGCACGCCATCTATAGCTATAGCGATACGGCGTGGCGTCCAGTAGAGGCGATGTTCGCCAAAAGCGTCTTTCGCCTGCGTTGTTTTCGGAAAACCGAGCGCGTGTAGCAGTTCTGAAAACAGCAATTTTTCTAGGCTACGCGCCATCGGTTCTTGCATGCGCCAAGGAATTTCTTCGCTATATAGCTCTACTAGCAGTTCGGTTGTATCTATATTATTTTTATCAATCGTTGGCATAGTCGTATTTTGGTAAATTACGCTTATCTTTTGGCTTCGCGTCGTGTCTCACCGAGCCACACGGCACAGCATGCGTGCGCTAGTTGCCGTACGCGCAAAATATAATCAGGTCGAGCGTTCTGTTGCACCGCCCCACGCGCATCGAGTAAGTTGAACAAGTGCGATGCCTTCAAGCAATAGTCGTATGCTGGCATCGCATCACTTGCAACCCTAGCTTGATCACATAGTGCTATGCATTGTTTTTCACTTTCGCTGAACTGTGTGCGCAATCGCTCGACATCTGCTTGCTCGAAGTTAAAGCGTCCGTAGGATTTCTCCATATCCATATAGACCTCGCCGTAGGTCATCGCGTCATTATATTGCAACTCAAAAATGGACTCTTTACCCTGCAGGTACATAGCCAAGCGCTCTAGCCCATAAGTTAGTTCGGTTGAGACTGGCTTGCATGGGAAGCCACCAACTTGCTGAAAGTAAGTGAATTGCGAAACCTCCATGCCATCGCACCATACCTCCCACCCTAGTCCTTTTGCGCCAAGGGTAGGGCTTTCCCAATCGTCCTCGACAAACCTGATGTCGTGCTCTTCGACCTTGATTCCGATTTCTCTGAGCGAGTCTAAATATAATTCTTGGCTATCTGCAGGGGATGGCTTTAGTAACACCTGATACTGAAAATAATGCTGTAGTCGGTTAGGATTCTCGCCATAGCGTCCGTCGGCTGGTCTTCTACATGGCTGCACGTATGCCGCGCGCCATTCCTCATTCTCATTTTTGCTGAGAGCTTTTAAAGCACTCGCCCAATGGAATGTGCCAGCTCCGACCTCCATGTCGTATGGCTGTAAGATGATGCAATTCTTGCGCGACCAATACTGATGTAAGCACAGAATCATATTTTGGAAGTTAAGGGGACTAGTCATAGAAAAAATACTATATCTTTAATGTATCTCTTTACTTTAGCGCGTGTTGCCAGCGCGCACAAAATTTTATTTTCATTACTGTTAAAAATAGCAGAATAGATGGTGACATCACACTTGCGCTCGTCTAATGTTTGCACATGCCTAAGCGAACAGACCTTGAGACGATTCTGATTATTGGAGCTGGTCCTATTGTTATCGGACAAGCTTGCGAGTTTGACTATTCAGGCACGCAAGCTTGTCGTGCCTTGCGCGAGGAAGGCTATCGGATAGTCTTGGTGAATTCGAATCCTGCTACCATCATGACCGACCCCGATATAGCAGATCGCACCTACATAGAACCGCTAGTCAATGAAACCCTCGCTAATATCATAGCAGCAGAAAAACCAGACGCGTTACTAGCAACGGTCGGTGGGCAAACAGCACTGAACATGGCCTGTCAACTAGATAAGGAAGGGATACTCGAACGACATAATGTACAGCTGATCGGTGCGTCTATCGCCTCAATCGAAATGGCAGAAGACAGGTGGCTATTTAAGAAAACAGTTGAGGCAGCAGGGCTATCCTGCCCCCGCGCCATGCGAGTCTCTCGCGAAGGACAAGATAAGGAGGCTCTAGAAAAAGTAGGGTTACCCGCCATAGTGCGTCCAGATTTTACGCTAGGAGGTAGCGGCGGTGGCATAGCTTATAACAAAGAGCAATTGAGTGATTTAATTAAACTCGCGCTGAAAAATTCGCCTACTAACTCGGCGAGCGTCGAAGAATCCGTTATAGGATGGAAAGAATTCGAGATGGAAGTAGTGCGTGATTATAAAGATAACGCGATTATCGTATGTTCGATCGAGAACATCGATCCAATGGGCGTGCATACCGGCGATTCGATTACTGTCGCACCAGCTTTGACGCTGACTGATAAAGAATTACAAGCTATGCGCGATGCATCGATTGAAGTGCTACGTCGTGTCGGTGTGACTACAGGAGGCGCAAATGTGCAATTTGCACTAAACCCACGCGACGGTACCATGCTGGTGATCGAGATGAACCCTCGCGTTTCTCGTTCATCAGCGTTAGCGTCAAAGGCAACAGGCTTTCCTATAGCAAAAATTGCAGCAAAGCTCGCAGTGGGCTATAGCCTAGACGAGTTGACAAACGATATGACAGGCACCACGCCAGCTAGCTTCGAGCCAGCACTTGATTATGTAGTCGTGAAAATTCCACGCTTTGATTTTGAAAAATTTCCTGGTGCTGATCGTACTCTAACTACCCACATGAAGTCGGTCGGTGAGGGAATGGCGATCGGACGCTCTTTCGACGAAGCTTTCCAGAAAGCCTTGCGATCAATGGAAATAGGGTTGACTGGGCTTGATAATGTTCTGCCTGCCGCGAAAGAGGTAGAAGATGCAAGTGAAGTAGAGCGTCTTGAGGCGGCACTCGTCCAGCCTAGAGCGGAGCGTATATTGGTGGTTGCTGAAGCATTCCGCCATGGAATGCTGCTAGAAGACATAGCGCGTTTGAGTTTGATCGATCCGTGGTTTTTGCGGCGTATTGAAGGTTTAGTCGCAATAGAGCAAGAAATTATATCACTCGGAAAAAAACGTTTGCGAGGTAGTTCGGTATTGCCTTGGAAACGTGCTGGTTTTTCTGATGCTCGCATAGCAAGGCTGACAGGTCGTAAAGAAGAGCAAGTACGCAAGCGTCGCCAAGCGCTGAAAGTGCGGGCTGTCTATCGCCGAATTGATAGCTGCGCTGCAGAATTTCCGGTGCGTAGTGCCTATATGTATAGTAGCTACGCAGAAGGTATCTCCCCTGTATGTGAGTCTGAACCGAGTGCTAGGGAGAAGATAGTAATTTTAGGAGGTGGTCCGAATCGTATCGGGCAGGGTATCGAGTTTGACTACTGTTGCGTACACGCGAGTTTAGCACTACGCGCTCAAGGGTACGAGACGATAATGGTTAACTGCAATCCAGAGACTGTCTCAACAGATTATGATATTTCAAACCGCCTATACTTCGAGCCTGTAACCGAAGAGGATGTCTTAGCGTTGCTACAGCGTGAGCGTGAGAATGGCACTTTGCTTGGTGTTATCGTCCAGCTGGGAGGTCAGACGCCTTTGAAAATTGCTCGTTCGCTAGAACGAGAAGGTTTTAATATCCTTGGGACGACTCCTGATGCGATCGACTTGGCAGAGGATAGGTCTCGCTTTGGTAAATTGTTGACAAGATTGGGTTTGCGTCAACCCAAGCATGGTAGCACTAGTGGCGGTCGCGTTGCTTCTAGGCACTCAGTGCGTCAAGCTTTGCGTATCGCCAATAAGATAGGTTATCCGGTTTTGGTGCGCCCATCGTATGTTTTGGGTGGTCGTGCGATGGAAATTGTTGAGTCCGCCGAGCATCTGCAAGGCTATATGAATAGAGCATTGCATGTATCAGGTCGCTCGCCTGTATTGATCGATTCGTACCTCCGCGATGCGATCGAGATCGATGTTGATGCGTTATGCGATGGAGAGGATTGCTACATAGCTGGAGTTTTGGAGCATATAGAGGAGGCTGGTATCCATTCAGGAGATAGTGCTTGTGTTTTGCCATCGCAGCGTTTAGAGCCAGAGCTTATCGTTGAGATAGAGCGACAAACCTCACTTTTAGGTCGTAGTTTGCAAGTGAAGGGTTTGTTGAATGTACAGTTTGCTGTTTTGCGTGATGAAATTTTGATCCTTGAGGTTAACCCGCGTGCGAGTCGTTCTGTGCCTTTTGTCGCGAAATGTACTGGCGTTCCGTTAGTTAGGCATGCCGCATCACTGATGTGTGGTAATAAGCTTGATAGTTTAAACTTGCCTACAAATTTTTTGGATGGTCTCAACGGCACGGTTGCAGTGAAGGAGTCGGTTTTTCCATTTGCCCGTTTTCCGGGCTCGGACATAGTATTAGGTCCTGAGATGCGCTCGACTGGCGAGGTTATGGGTTTGAGCAAGCGTTTTTCTACGGCCTTTGCGAAAGCTCAATTAGGTAGTGGTACTGTTCTTCCACGATCAGGTCAAATTTTTCTATCGCTTGCCGAGCGCGATAAACCCTTCTTCATTGATATAGCGACGCGTTTTGTTAGATTAGGTTTCTCTCTAGTAGGTACGCGCGGAACAGCCCAGTTATTGAAACGCAATGGAGTAACTATTACTGCGATCAATCGTGTTGCTGAGGGATCGCCACATATTGTCGATGCCATGATAAACGGAGATATAACTATGGTTTTCAATACGATGGATAGTCGCTCTGGTGTCCATGATAGTAGGGGAGTGCGGCAGGTTGCGTTTGCACAATCTATTCCTTATGTTTCAACTCGTTCTGGTGCTCGCGCGGTGCTCGCCGCGGTAGAGCAACGAGACGATGAGATATATGCATGTCGTTCTCTACAAGAGCTACACGGAAATATGCGAGAAGATTTGCAAAAAAATAAATAGCAAGTTTGGTAAAACAAGTTACTTTAGCATCGTGTAATTGTAATCAGTATTTATCAGATTTTTTTTTGCAATAACCTTATTATCATTAGTTTTTCTGTTGAGTAACTGCTGTATTGTGTGGCACAATAGATGGCTTTTGTGCTTTGGGTGAAGAAGGGCAGGGTTTTTGTTTTGTTTTTTTACTGATAAGCCCAGCGTGGCGGGCGGCGTAGAGGCTGAGCGGAGATTACAGAGTGGTGATATTATAGGGCGTAATGACAGCTGTAATTATGCGCTAGCAAGAAGTAATTCGAGGGAGCTGTGTTGATAGCTCCTGTCTTATATTTTGGGCTTTGGGGGTGTTTGGGGGTGTTTGGGGGTGTTCCTGCGGCAATTAAGCTGTTTTGGAGTATTGGCAACAACGGTACAATAGGGGTGCGAAACTATGGCACGAGTTCCTATGACCCGCGAGGGTTATGTAAATTTGCAGGAAGAATTAAAGTCTCTTAAGGGAGTCGAGCGTCCTGCGATCATCAAAGCGATAGCATCAGCACGCGAGCTTGGCGATTTGTCTGAGAATGCGGAATACCATGCAGCTCGTGAGCGGCAAAGTATGATTGAAGGGCGTATTGCGACGCTAGAAGAGAAAATCTCATTGGCGGAGATAATAGACCCCTCTAGCCTGAATGGTGACCGAGTGCAGTTTGGAGCCAGGGTATTACTAGAGGATTGCGAGAGCGAGACTAGGCAAAATTATCGGATTGTGGGAGAAATCGAATCTGATGTTTCAAAGGGATTACTATCGATACAATCGCCGATGGCGAAGGCGTTGATTGGCAAAAACGTCGGTGAGGTTGTACAAGTTGTTACACCGCAAGGTGGACACGAATATGAAATTTTGAATGTGGCTTTCGAGGAATAAAATAATGACAAGGTTATCTAAAACCGACGAAGAGTGGCGTAAGCAATTAACCGAGGAGCAACATCGGGTGACTCGCCAACATGGAACCGAACGCGCATTTAGCGGAACCTATAATGGATTAAAGTTAGATGGTAGCTATCTATGTATATGCTGCGGGCAGGGGCTTTTTTCTTCCAAGGACAAGTTCGATTCTGGTACAGGCTGGCCTAGTTACAGCGCACCGATTAGTGCTGATGCTGTGCTGGAGAAACCCGATAGATCGTTATTCATGACGAGGACAGAAGTTTTATGCTCTCGTTGCGACGCGCATTTAGGGCACGTTTTCCCAGATGGGCCACCGCCTTCAAGGTTACGCTATTGCATTAACTCTGTCGCTTTAGACTTTCATCGGAGTGCTACATGATACCTATTATCTCTGCCTATGATGGTTTTATAGTGTTTGTAAAAAATCACGGACGGGAATTATAAATCTGGAAGTGTATTGCAGGACCAATTGCCAGAAAAAAACGTTGCTAACGAAGTGTCCCATGAGCCGACTATAGCTAGCCGCGCCAATCCTCGCTCATCCTCGTTTAGTGGTATGCGCTTGAGTGCAGATTTTATATCACCGATGATAGTGGGTATTTTCTTAGGCTTTTGGCTAGATCGTTGGAGTGCGACTACACCGCTTTTCTTGCTTATTTTCTTTTTTTTAGGTATCTTGGCAGGATTCTGGAACTTATACCGCATGGCACAAAGGCTAGAAAAACAAAACGATGAAGAGAAATGACTATAGGTCTAAGTTCGCTCGGTATTTTTTTGCGAATTTGTATTAGGGAGCACAAGTGAGATGGCAACGGAAGGGCACAGCCCGCTAGAGCAATTTCGAATAGAGGAAATTGTTTCGTTAGAATTTGCAAACGGTTTAAATCTATCCTACACGAACTCCTCGCTGTGGATGACTTTGAGTGTTGTGGCAATCTGCCTCTCATTCTTTTTTGCGACTCGCAAACGTGCTCTTGTGCCAAGTTATAGCCAGTTAATCGTGGAGATGATCTACAAAACAGTAGCGGACATGGTGCGCGATAATGTTGGCAAGGAAGGCAAGCGCTTCTTTCCATTCATTTTCAGCCTTTTTATGTTCATCTTAGTTGGCAATGTCGCCGGATTATTGCCAGGCTCCTTCACTTTTACTAGCCACTTGGCGGTTAACTTCTTCCTAGCTGGTTCAATATTTTTAGCAGTAACACTTTTGGGCATCGCCCGCCATGGGCACGGTTTCCTAAGGCTGTTTTTGCCGCATGGGACACCGTGGTTCTTGGCTCCAATACTTATACCAATAGAGTTACTATCATACTTGTCTCGTCCAGTTAGCCTTTCTGTGCGTCTATTCGCTAATATGGTGGTAGGGCACGTGTTGTTAAAGGTTATAGCTGGCTTCGTTGTTTCTCTTGGTGTTTTTGGTATAGTTCCATTTCTGGGTTTGCTAGCCATTACAGCCCTAGAGCTGATGGTCGCATTCATACAAGCGTACGTTTTCGCAATTCTTACTTGTATTTACTTGCATGATGCACTTTACCTGCATTAATCCATGCTATACCATAAAGGTAATTGTATTTCACGAAAACCAACAATATAGGAACTACCATGGAAGTTGAAGCAGCAAAAATGATTGGGGCAGGGTTAGCAGCAGTCGGAATGATTGGGGCAGGTATAGGTGTAGGGAATGTTTGGGCGAGTTACTTTCAAGCTATCGCGCGCAATCCTGCAGCAAAAAAAGAGATAGGAGCGTCAATATGGGTTGGCTTCGCGGTGACAGAAGCTATCGCTCTATTTGCGTTACTTATTGGCTTGATGGTCATGTTTATTTTCTGATAGGACCTAATCTATGCCACAGTTGGACCAGTTTGATACCTTTCTAGGTCAAATTTTTTGGCTTTTATTGACTTTTGGCATCTTATATTTGTTGATGTCGCGCTTTTTGATACCACGAATGGTATCGATATTAGAAGCTCGTGTTTTCCAGATAGAATCTGATCGCCGCCGGGCCGAAGAGGCTCGTATGGAGGCGGATGAGTTCGGCGGAAGGCTCGCATACATGGTTAGTACAGCGCAGATCAATGGAGATCGCTTACGTACGGATGCTGTTGTTGAAGAGCGTGAAAAAACCGAAAAGCGTCTCGCGGATTTAGAGCAGGAAATCGAGGCGCGCATTGTTAGTAGCGAGGAACGTCTTGTTGCGCAGCACGCGATTTATTTGAAAGAGGCAGAGAACTCTGTTGTAGAGATTGTTGATAAAGTTTTGGTTAAAATTTTAGGTTCTGAATGTGATATTGCTAGAGCTGATCTACGCAAGTATGTGCGCGACGCGATCGCTACCCAGCCACCGCGGATGCGAAGTAGTGTTGCGTTAGGCAATTCAACGTCGGCTTCAGGAGGGCAGGGCTGATGATTTTTCACGAACCTAGTTTTTGGGTCGACCTTGCTTTCGTACTGTTGGTTTTGTTTATATTCATCAAAGCAAAACCGAAGGTTAAGGCTACTCTAGATGCGCGTATCGCAACGATTGCACAAGAACTTGACGAGGCACGAGACCTACGCGAAAAAGCATCGCGCGAGCTAGCAGAAGTGTTACTCCGTGACAAGAATGCTGATCAGGAGGTTGCACAGATCGAACAACAAGCGAAAGAAGAAGTTGCGGAGTTACGACGTGAAGCGCAAATCAATCGCTCGTTTAGCGTAAAGCGGGCGCAGCACTTTGCAACGGAGCGTCTAGAACAAGTTAGCATTCGTTGGCAGAGGCATTTGCGGGAGGCATTAGCATTGACGACTCTGACTGCTAGTGAAAATTTTTTAAAAGACGCGTTGCGCGATAGTAAATACCAGTCTTCACTATTTTCTAGAGCCTTGAAGAAGCTACCTCGCGATATTGTTTAGAGTTTATTAACACCATATTGCTTTTTTTATTGTAGTTAAAGCACGGATGAGGAGCTGTTCTGCTTAGTTGTTTATTTTTGATTGCTTCTTTACCACCAATCCGCATATTTTTTGCTGCTAATGGCTGAATGCCCTTAGTCCTCCAGTCGAACAAATGACGATGCCAAGTTTATTTGCTAGGTCGATGATGGTTTTTTCGTTTTTACCTCCGCCAGGGTGCAGGATAGCCCTTACTCCTGCTTTAGCTAGTACTGCGAGCGCATCGGGGAAGGGAAGGAAACCATCGGACGCAACGATGCTACCCATCAGGTCGTGCCCCTCTCGTTGTGCTTTGTGAATGGCTATGTGGACTGCATCGATTCGGCTTGTTTGTCCACAACCAAGCCCTATTGTCGCTTGTGCCTCTGTGTGTACTATTGCGATAGCGTTAGATGTCATCAAGGCAACAGCATCAAATGCAAATAGCATGGCTTGCTTTTCTTTTTCGCTAGGTGCTTTTTCTCCTTTTTGATTTATATCTCCGATTTTCAAGCGCACGTTGTTGGGGGATTGTAATATACGAACGTGCTTTCCCATTGACCGTACTTCAAAATTACTTTTTATTTCTAATGCGAGTCGTGGATATGGCAATAGCATGGGATGGTTATTATTATTTTTTGATACTATATCAAGCGCGTTATCAGCAAAAGATGGTGCTGATATTATAGTTAAGAATTTTTTGTTTGTTTTTTGAAATAAAGATTCATTACAAGTACGATTAACGGCAACTACGCCGCCATAAGCAGATAATGTGTCGCATCGATAAGCGAGTTGAAAAGCCTCTTCTATATTTTCAGCGCAGGCAAAACCAGATAAATTCCCATGCTTGACGATAGCGCAGGATGGTTTTTCTTGCGAAACAACCGCTGTAGTTGCCTTGTGTACGTCGAACAAGTTGTTATAGCTAGGACTACGCCCACATAGCATAGGTGATTTTGTTTGCAGTTGTGTTGGACTTTTTTCTGCAAAAATTCTAGTGTACAAAGCTGCGGATTGGTGAGGATTTTCTCCATATCGCAACATCAAGGAGCGTTTTGCAAAACTATTGCGTTGTGCTGGTAATATGTCGTTTGCGACAATACCCATCCAGTCGGCTATTACAGCGTCGTATAAAGAGGTTAACTGGAATACTTTAGTAGCCAAAATAGATTTTAACTCTTCGCAAGATTTATTTAATTTTTTATCATTAATATCGTTGTTATTTTTGGCATTTAAAATTTCTGCTAGAGTATCGCAGTCTTCTTTTTCATATAGCGGATATGTGCTCTCATAATTTTTTGCGGCTGCGCGGAGCAATGAAATACCTCCGATATCTATATACTTAAGGAGCTTTTCAAAACTCTCATTATTTTTGTTATTTCCTTGCTCCTTAGCTATCAACAATTGCTTGTAAAAAGGATATGGTTGAACAACTACGTAATTAATAGGAAATATACTTTTCCCATCTTCCAAGCATTCTAATTCATTCTCTGGTTTTATTTTTTTTTTGTTCAGAATTCCAGCAAAGATACGAGGGTGCAGGGCTTTCACTTGCCCCTGTGCGCACTCTCCAACGCCTATATATTTTTCTATAGGAGTAGCGTCTATTTTGATATTCTTCAGCTTTTTGTAAGTGCCTTCGGTTGCCAATATCTTGATGCCGCATTTCACTAATGCAGGTGCTAGATTTTCGACTATCGTGACGTCGTCGACAGAAATCAACGCATAGGTCTCTGCTTTGCTCATATAAAGATGGATCAGCGTAGTGAGTTTTTATTCTTGTCAGTTGGCACAATCCTATACCACTATGCAATTCACCCTGACTACTCTATAGTGGCATATAGAGATTTTTTTGTAAAGAGTAACAACTTGATTTTTTATGAATGCACTATTTATGTGTGTCTTGTTTTGGTGTTTATGAGTAAGGGTTCGTTAGTTCCTCGCCGGGTAGCTACGCTTTCGGTAAGGGAGGATGGTCTAGAGCGTTATCTCTCGGAGATTCGCAAGGTTCCAATTTTGGAACGCGAAGAAGAGTATATGCTAGCTCGGCGTTGGATATCGCATAAAGATGTCGAGGCAGCGCACCGTTTAGTTTTGAGTCATTTACGGTTAGTTGCAAAAATTGCGTCTGGCTACCGTGGGTATGGCTTACCATATTCGGAGTTGGTCTCGGAGGGTAACATAGGTCTTTTGCAAGCAGTCAGGCGCTTCGACCCTGAACGCGGCTTTCGCCTTGCTACTTATGCCATGTGGTGGATACGAGCAGCGATTCAGGATTATGTATTGCGCTCTTGGTCGCTGGTTAAGATAGGGACGACATCGGCGCAGAAAAAGCTTTTTTTTAATCTTAGAAAGCTTAGGCAACAGATGCGAGCGCTAGATTCCAACCAAATCACGGCGGATGAGATAGGAAAGATAGCCTCTACGCTTGAAGTTGAAGCTAAGGACGTTGAAATGATGCATGCTCGTCTTTCATCACGAGACTTATCTCTTCAAACCCCTGTTGGTGATGATGGTGATGCGTGGCAAGAGTGGATAGCAGACGAGGAAGAAGATCACGAAAAGATGATTCTTGATCAAGAAGAGTCGCGCTATCGGCGGGCAGTTTTAGCTGATGCACTAGAGACCTTGAAACCTCGAGAGCGTGATATTTTTTGCTCGAGGCGATTAGATGATCCGGTGGCAACCCTAGATTCTCTAAGTAAGCGCTATAATGTTAGCCGCGAGCGTATTCGACAAATTGAAGCGTCTGCCTTTGAAAAACTACGTAAAGCGGTAGAGTTAGAGGAGCAGCGTCACATTATAGAACCTTCTAAAGCGGTTCTATAGCACAAGGCTAATAGTGTTACTAACGAATTTTATCCCTTAAATAGCCTTTGTTTTAGAAAACCTGTCACTACTGAAGTTTGGGTTTGGTAGTTGCCTTGTTTTTTCTTATTTTGCAAGCTGTCAGTAGCGTGTGTATTAGCGGGCATGCTATTTTTTTTCTATAAATTTGTCGTTTCCTTTTTTAGACTCAAGCGTAATCTGTCTGCCCCAATCTTTTAGTAATGTTTTTTGTTGTTCGCGTAACTTCTTTTCTTTGTTTTGTAACACCATTCCTATGATTGTTTTTAGTGCAACGGGGAAAATCATGAAAATCAGTATAGCAGTCCATGCCATTCCAAATGGAGCAAGCCAGTTGAACCAATCAGCGAATAGCTGACCTGAATCTGGGAAAATTCCGTATGTTTTATAACTGTGTTGTAAAGCCATCAACAATCCTGTTGCGTTTAGTCCGGTTACTGCGAATATAAGCGTACTTTTTTCCTTTTTATCGATTTGGCGAATTAGCACGCTTGGTAACAATGCGAATGATATTAGCAAAACCCAAGATGAATACAGTCCTGCCAGTATCACTACGCATATTAATATTATTTTTATTATAATGTGCGCACGCGATTTATCTTCGATATTTGTCTTATTAAGATCAGGATTGTCTGAATGATTTGTTGGTAATAGGTTAGCCATTTTATATAATTTTCAGCAGTAATGTTAAGAATCCTACCACCATTATACTTGAGCTAGCGGTCAGTGCTAGTTTTTGAGCTCTTTCTTTAGTGTTAGCGTGCAGATTATGCTGAGCTTCTGCTATAGCGAGTAAGAGTTTTTCATTTGCTTTGTACCTACGCTGAGCGTTTCCGTATTCTTGAGAGTCTTGTGCGAGCAGTGATTGGTTGTCGGCAGCAGCGAGCATTGATTGTAGCCAGCCATTTTTTGAGCATTTGTGTAATTGTGATCGTAGTATTTCTTTTTTCTTAGTGTTTTTGAATCTTTCAAGAGCAGGTTCGAGTAATGGAAGCAGGGCTTTACAAAGAGATGGCGTCGCGGTTTTATCATAGCCTTGTTGCACATAGCTTAGCATTCTCACTTGTGCCAGTCCGCTTTTAATTATGTCGCTATCTAACAAAGAATCTTCGACGAGGTTGGTAAGGTCGTAATGGCTGTATGCCGCAATGTAAGCTAGGAT
This sequence comes from Alphaproteobacteria bacterium, assembly GCA_014238535.1. Classification (GTDB taxonomy): domain Bacteria; phylum Pseudomonadota; class Alphaproteobacteria; order JABAAW01; family JABAAW01; genus JABAAW01. The sequence continues at coordinate 35,818 of JABAAW010000008.1, read as the reverse complement.
ATGAGTATCAAGTAACAATCGGGAGCCTTCTTCTTGCTGTGTCACTCGTTTTTCTATGTATTTTAAAAGATTTTTTATTCCATACACGTAGTCTCTAGCGAAAAGAGGAGACATGCAAGGGGCGTCTCGGTTTATCGTGTACATGAATCGAAGCATCTGCGTTTCCTTATCGCTGTGCAACATGCGTTTTGTTAATGAAGTAAGCATATTTACATTAGCTATATACGTTGGTGCGCTATGCAGATAGTTGCGCATCCAAAAATCGTGAGTTCCATTTTGCAATAATTTTATTATTGTTTTTATTTTTGTTCTTTGGCTGTAGTACTTTGCCATCATATTGGGAATACCGGTAACAGTGCTACCGCTGTTTTCCCACAATATAGGAGCCAAAGGGTTCAGCAAAATCAAAATTCTTGATAATGCATCGGTTAAATTGTTACTTTTGTTACCATCCCTTGTTGTCATTTTTTCTTGTAGCAATATGATTTCTCTTGCGTTCGCGTCATCTGCAAAGGAGCGTCTCAGCCAGTGAGCCAGGTCTGGGTTTTTCCCTAGTTCTAAACCTTCCTGCCAATTTTTGTGTAGTATGTAAGACATCTCCTGCCTGGTTGTTATAATATTTTCTTGTATGTAGTATGGTACTTTTGCGCGTGGCGGAGTGAAGTGGTTATCGACTGCACGCCGATAACCTCCCAACCAAGATATTACTTGCTCGTAACCCCATCTTGTTCCTGGGCTGTCGTCCAGCAATCCTCGTATTAAATCTGCGCTTTCAGCGTCTAAAGGAGTGTGCTCGATTAAGGCTCTGTATGAGCCCAATCGAGATTTTTGTATTATTACTGCTTCCTCTGATAGCATTCTTAATGGAACATGCCCTCGTAATAGTGTTAGTACCATTACGCCTAAAGCATAGTAATCGCTAGCGATTGTTTCGCTTCCTCTGCCTTGAGGTTCTGCCATTGCTGCAGTAGGAGTTTCGAATATCCTAGGCTGAATGCTTCCTGCAGGTTCTGTTAAACATTGTCCGAGCACAAAGTTTTGCACTGGTGGTGATGTTCCGAATAAATTAGTGGCGGAGAATGCTCGGTAAGTTATTCCCTCTTTATGCATAGCGTGTAGAGGTTCTATCACGGGCTTTAAGAAATGATTTACGCATTCGCGCAAGCCTATAGAATTGGTCGTAGCATCCATACTGTCCAGATAGAGGTTCAGGTTAGGATTTCGATATATTAATACTACTCTTTCTATTCCCTCTGCATCGCGTAGTAGATGCCACTCTTTAAATCGTATCATCGCAGAATAGCGCATTCGAATGAAAGCGTCGCTTGCACTTAGGCGTGGGAAGTATTGTCTATTGCATAGGTATGCTAAAAAATTATTATCACCGTTAGCTGCTTGCGCTTGGTATGCGCGAGCATGCGCTGTATCGTATGCTGGCATGGGGTTTGAGAACAAAACCCGATAGCTGCTTTTGCGAGTCGGTTTATCGCTACTTGCCTTTGGTTTGTTGCTTGTACCTAGACTTTCTGCCATAAGGTTGCTTTTGTTTGCCTCGCTGCTTTTTGCCAGCTAGACTAAGTGGCAATTTAAATGTTTCTTTTTACACAGGATTACGCAGGAATGCAGGGAAGACATCAGATTGAGCGGTCTTAGCTTGCTCACTGTTTTTGTTGGGTATATTGTTTTGCACTTGATTTATCGGTTTTTTTGCACGGTGGAGACTATGCGTATCACTATTTGCTCCTCCGGATATACTCGGATGGTTTTTTCTATGTGCTTGACTGTAAGAACGTGTTCGTGAGTGGTCACCATACCCTTTGCTATACTCTTGTCTCTGCCTATTTTTTTCATGCTGCTTGCCTACAAAATTTTGTTTCGTGCTACTTATGATCATTTTTCCAGCATTTTCGAGCATTCCTATACGTTCAAGTAAAATTCTATCATCGTTGCTTACGTATGTTATAGCTGTTCCCTTCAACCCTGCGCGGCCTGTGCGGCCGATTCTATGAACATAGTTATCTTTGTTTAAGGGTACATCGAAATTTATAACACAATCTACTGCCTCGATATCAAGTCCTCGAGCAGCGACATCTGAGCAAATAAGAAAACGCACTTCGCCGTTTCTGAAGCGATTTAGTTCAGCTATTCTTAATGGTTGTGACATTTCTCCGTGTAACTGCCCGATGTCTTGTACATGATTGGCATTCAGCAATTTTGCAACTTCACGCACTCGTTGTCTTTTGTTGCAGAAGATAATGGCACTTGTGCGTTTTTTTAATTCTTCGACGACCAGTGCTATTTTTTTCTCTTCGCTAGGGACTGCGATGAAGTTTTCTTGGACCGTATCAGCGCTACGCTGCTTTGGAGATAAGTCAATACTCTTAGCGCGAGTAGTAAATCGTTTAGCTAATTTTTCAACATCACTATCAATTGTTGCCGACATCATTAGCGTTTGCCTGTGTATTGGTAGCAACGCGCAAATTTTTTCGACATCGGGGATAAATCCCATGTCAAGCATTCTGTCAGCTTCGTCAATGACAAGAATAGAAATGGCATTGAATAGTATTTTTCCGCGTTCTTGTAGGTCGATGAGTCTTCCGGGTGTTGCGATTATAACATCTGGTGCTCTTGCAAGATTTCGCATTTGTTCTCCCATAGTCATCCCACCGATCAATAGAGTGTGGCTTATACCCAAAGCTAGCGCGAAAGTATCTACCACTTCTGCAGTTTGCATTGCCAATTCGCGTGTTGGATTTAAGACTAATGCCCGAGGCATTCCAGCGCGTTGCCTCGCATGCGTTAATATATCTAGCATTGGTAGTACGAATGCTGCAGTCTTGCCAGTGCCTGTCTGCGCGATACCGACGATATCACGGTTCATCAGGGCATTTGGAATGGTTTTTTCTTGTATAGGAGTTGGCTGATTGAATCCTACTCGAGTTACTTGCTCGAGCAGTCGATCACTTAAACCTAGTTCAGAAAAATTGCTCATACATACATTGGTTGCGTACATCACTTGTAGCCGTACACTGATACTATTTTGTGGTTTGCTAGTCAAGCATTGCCTTTTTTTGTAATAGGTATTATATTTATCCGTTGTGTAGTGTGAATATATAGAGGGATTACAATGTCGAGTGAGAGCACGGGTAGTAAACAGCGCAATGATAAGCAAAAGGCGTTAGATTCGGCATTGACCGAGATAGAGCGTAGTTTTGGCAAGGGGTCTATCATGCGCTTGGGGCACCAAGAGAGCGAAGACATCGAGTCTATTTCGACGGGCTCATTGGGATTGGATATAGCTTTGGGGGTTGGCGGCTTGCCTCGTGGGCGCATTATAGAAATATACGGTCCAGAATCGTCCGGCAAAACGACGCTAGCATTACATGTTATAGCCGAGGCGCAGCGTGTTGGCGGGCAATGCGCCTTCTTGGATGCCGAGCATGCACTTGATCCTTCTTATGCTAAGAAGCTGGGTATAGACCTAGACAATTTACTTATTTCGCAGCCCGATACCGGGGAGCAAGCATTAGAGATTGCCGATACATTAGTGCGGTCTAGCGCTTTGGATATATTAGTTATCGACTCCGTTGCAGCTCTGGTGCCGCGAGCGGAACTTGAGGGAGATATGGGTGATAGCCATGTTGGTTTGCATGCGCGTCTTATGAGCCAAGCTTTACGAAAGCTTACAGGTTCGGTTTCGCGCTCTCGAACTATGATTATTTTTATCAATCAGATTCGACGCATTGGTGCGGTTAAGGATGAGGATGCCATCGTTGGTAACCAAACACGAGTTAAGGTTGTTAAGAACAAGGTTGCACCGCCGTTCCGCGTAGTTGAGTTTGATATTATGTATGACGAGGGCATATCGAAGAGCGGTGAAATTCTCGACCTTGGGGTGAGTGCGGGTATTATTGATAAATCGGGTTCTTATTACTCATACGAATCTGAACGTATTGCACAGGGACGAGAGAAAGCGCGTACTTGGTTGCGCGAAAACCCTGCGAGCGCGAACGCTATAGAAAATAGAATTCGAGAAAAGGAAGGTTTATTGTCTGTCGCGATGCTAGAATCGCCACCTCCTCCACCGCAACCTGATGTAATACCAGATGAGGCGGCAAAAAAGCAGGCGATAGATTCTAATTCTACTAATGTTAGAGCTGGTAATATTTCTGCGAGCCCCGCTTCTGCAAGTTCGGCTGTAGCAGCAACAAAAGATAGTGCGCCGCTAGCTCCGAGCACCCCAACGACATGATGCGACTAGGCTGTTGAGTTCTTAGTGAGCTAGCAAACTTGCAAGTTCTTGTTCTAGGGAAGTTAAAAACTGCCCGATACCTTGTTTGCGCACAAGATTAGTCATTTCTGCTCTTTTGCCGGCAATGACGCTTATGTTTCGGAAGATCAAATCGACGATTCCCATGCTTTTTTGCTCATTTTTGCTTTGGAAGCATCGCACGCGCCATACGAGTGGCACTTCATCAGACTCGTTTTCGAGTCTGACAAGTAGCTGTACGGCGAAATCGTGTCCTAAAGGAGTTGATTTTACCAAGCTATAGTCGAGTACGGGTAGTGTGTATATACTATTGCTTATTGTCGCCTCCAGTATTTGCCCTATTAAGTTTTTGTATTTTTCTTTTTGCGTTGCCGACATTTTTCGCCAGTATGGCCCGATAAGACTACGCGCTAGAGCATCATAAGCGAAGGCTTTTTGCAGTATTGCTTTGTACTTATCCTTATATTTCTTTTGTTGAGTGCGTTCTTGTTCGAGATTTTTATCGGATGCTTGTTTCTTTTGGTTTTTCCGTTGCTCGTGTATTTTTTGTAGCAGCTCTTTTGCGGTGTTATCGATAAAGTCTTTAGCATCGTCGCTACTGCAGTCTTTGCTTCTTTTTATGCGCTCGTTTTCGATACTTTGGCTTTGCGCTTGTGGAATTACGCTCGCGCTTATGAATGCTGCGCAACAGACTAGGGCAAGATGGGATATAGATTTTTTAGAGCACATACAAATGATTAACCTTTGTTGAATTCTTTTTTTATTTTTATAAGACGTTTTTCGATTATATCGAGTAGCGAATCGATACCTTTTTCGGTTACAACGGCTGTTGCTTCACTGCGTTGTGCTGAAATCATACTCAAACCTTTTATATACATGTCAATCAATAAAGGCTGTTCTTTTTTGTTGAAGCGTACTCGCCACCCTATGGGCAGGGGTGGCTCATCGAGAGTTTTTTTTATGCTTGTTTCCACCTTAACATCGTTCCCGACAAGGTTCGCTGAGATAATTTCAAAGCTGGCGGATTCCATACTGCTTAGTAAGTTTGCTGAGAACAAAACTATCCACTGCCTCGAAGATGAACTATACCTTTCTCGTTGTTGCTCGCTCATTTTTCGCCAGTATTGCCCTACAATTGCGCGCGTCATAATTTTAAGGTTTAAACTTTTTTCTAATATAGCTTTTAGGCGTGTGCGTTTTTCTTTTTTCGACATACCATTATCACCCATTATGAGAGCCATTGCCGTACCGTGCTTTTCAATAAAATTGACTGCTTGCTCGGTTTTTTGACTTGCACTCATATTGGCTTTTGCGGGTGTAATGCAAGCGAGTAAGCTCCAAGCGCATAGCATTGAATAGAGAAGAACGCGCCCTCTCGTACAAGTATGAACTAGCATAACTAGAGTTTTAAAGTTTTTTACGTCTGTGTAAGCCATTTGTGTTATTTGTTCTCTCTTTCTTATTCTGATTTCTTATTCTGATTTTTCATTCTCATTTCGACGGCGTTGAGTTATCACCTCTATGCCGACTCCTTTCGCTTCTGCGATGGCATTGGTTTTTTGTAACCGTAATTTCAGAGATTGGACTTGCTCGCGGTTAAAGCAACATTGCGCTATCATTTCTGCTAAGTCCTCTAGTAGTTCGATATGTTCATGCGCAACGATTTTTTTTACATCATCTACTAGTTCTTTGTAGCATAAAATCTCTTTTGTATCTAGCATTTTTGATGTATCTGTGGCATATGTAGGCGTCAATTTCAGTTTTAAGGATAGGAGTATTGGCTGTTTTTCTACCCGTTCGTGCGGATAAATACCAATGCTCGCCTGTAGTAGCAAGTCGCTGATAATAATACGATATTCGCTATTGCGGAATGCCAGCGGTTTAGTTTTTTTTGTATGCGTTTCGATGCTCGTTTCGGATGGTGTGTTTTCGCAGTTATGGTGTTTTTTCATACTATCGAATTTTATTCGGTATAAACGATGAGTCAAGTACCAAAAACTGCTTTGGTTGCTTCTGGGCAGGAGTTTTCTGATAGTGTGCCCCTTGGCATTGCGCGCATACTACGCTCTGATCTTGCGCCTGCGGTTATGGGTATTTTAAATATCACCCCCGACTCTTTTTCTGGAGATGGTCTTCTACGTTCTAGCGAGCGCTCTGGCTCTAGCATTTTTTCTATGCTTAAGGTTGCGGAGGGGTTTTTGGCTTCTGGTGCGGACTGGCTTGATGTTGGTGCTGAGAGCACGCGTCCTGGTGCCCTTCCTCTTACGGTCGAGGAGGAGCGTGCACGCCTTCTTCCAGCCGTTGAGGCTTTACTAAGAGAATTTCCGCACGCACTCGTATCTGTTGATACTCGCTCTGCCCCCTTAGCGCTAGAGGCATTTGCCTTGGGGGTGCGTATGTTGAATGATGTTTCGGGGAAGCCTCGCGTTGATTTGTGGCGTTCGTTAGGCGCGTTCGGAGCATTCGATTCTGTTCCCTCTAGTGGCTGGATTGTTTTGATGCATAATGGATTGTCTCGTCTACACAAGGGCTCAGTTGAAGAGGGGGGTGCATCTTGGCAGCCAACTGATGCGAGCCTTTCTGATTTGCAATCGGTGTTATCGCGCTTGCGCACATTGGCGCGTGCTTGTGAAGAAGTAGGAGTTGCGCGTAAGAAAATTATTTTAGATGCTGGTTTAGGATTTGCTAAGACTTTAGATCAAAATTTGTCCCTGCTAGGGAATTGGAATGAGGTTAGCGCATTGGGTTACCCGACTCTTATGGGAGCCTCTAGAAAGTCTTTTTTGGGTAGTGCTGTAGCGAGTGTTCTTTCGGGTGGGGCAGGCGTTTCCGAACGCCTAGAATCTGGTCTTGCTGCTTGCGCTATGGCGATGGATGGTGGCGTGCGCATATTGAGAGTTCACGATGTTAGAGAGACAGTGCGCTTTGTGCGGGCATTGCATGCCATGCGTTTGGGAGGTACACCTTAGCGTTTTTAGTATTCCCTTGTACTCTATCGTTGCTATGAGTAGCTTTTTTGGCTACTACGCTCGTCATCGATAGTGCATGAGTTATCGTTTTGTTTTTGGGACAATGTTGTGCGTAGCGTTTGACGCAGCACGTCTAATGGTACACGTTGCGTTTTTTTCTTTTTACGATTTGTTCCTGATCCAGCCTCTTCTCGTGCATTTTTTTCGCCGCTATAGTACCAATATGTCCATCCGTTGCAGCTTTCACGCCCAGCTAGCTCTGCTGCCATTTTATGAATCGAGGCTCTTCGTTGTTGGTATGCTAGAGTTCCGTCGGATGTGACCATTGCTTGGAACTGTCGGCAGCCGCTCTCAAGTTTTTCACCCGGTGATAGAAGGCCATTTTCCACGAGAGCTGCGAAGGGAATATCGCGCGCTTGTGCTCGTGGCTCATGTAGGTGCAGGGCAAGGGCAGTCGCGTCTGTTGTTCCACCACTTGTAGAATTTGCCAACCTTCTTTTAGCCGCTTCGATATATTCGTATTCACGCTCGATACCGATGTATCGTCTGTCAAGTGATTTGCATATGCTAGCAGTTGTGCCACTACCGCAGAAAGGGTCTAGAATAATATCTCCGACTTTTGTGCTCGCTAATACTATTCTGTACAATAGGGCTACGGGTTTTTGGGTTGGGTGTAGAGTTTTCCCATCGCTTGTTCGTATGCGCTCCTTACCACTGCATATCGGCAAATACCAATCGCTACGCATTTGTTTTTCGTCGTTCAGTTGTTTTAATGCTCGATAGTTAAATAGGTAGCGCGAGTTTTTATTTTTGGCACACCACAAAATAGTCTCGTGTGCGTTAGTAAAGCGTCTCCCACGAAAGTTAGGCATGGGATTGTTTTTGATCCAAATAATATCGTTTAGTAACCAGAATCCTAAATTTTGCATGGCAGTTCCTATACGATATATGTTGTGGTAGCTACCCATTACCCATATTGTTCCGTTTTTCTTTAGCAACCGTTTAGCTTGTATCAGCCATTCTTTGGTGAACTCGTCATATTGTGGGAATCCCGCAAAGTTGTCCCAGGAATTATCTACTCCCTCGACTGCAGATTCGTTTGGTCTTCGTAGTTGCTTTTCTAATTGTAGGAAGTAGGGAGGGTCTGCGAAAATGACGTCGATGCTTTTTTCTGGCATGCGCGCCATCGTTGAGATGCACTCGTCGTTTATGAGTGTATCGATGATACTTCCTATCTGTAACGGAGCGGGGGAGGGCACTAGGATTCTTCTGCGATCCTTTGCTAGGAGCCCCTTTCCTAATCTATTCAATGAATGGGTAGGCGAAGGGGAGTGTTAATACTATTGTCTGCAGAATACAGGCAATAGTATGCAGTAGCAAGAAAAAATTACCTATAGATTGGTATTCTTGATTATTTTTGTGCAAGGTGCGAATGTTTTACGATGATGGGGCGACAAGCCATCTTTTTCTATTGCGTTAATATGTTTGGGAACTGGGTAACCTTTGTTATTGAGCCAAGCGTATAGAGGATATTGCGCGTGTAGTTTTTGCATCAGATGGTCTCTAGTGACTTTTGCGACTATTGCAGCACAGGCGACCGAAATAGATTTATTATCGCCCTTGACGATTGCCTGTATCCTTTGCCTAGCAATATCTAATTTTGGAGTATGTATTCCATCTATTAGGAAAGAGTGTATAGCTTGTCCTTGCTTTTTTTTTGTCAATATCTTCTCTAGCCTAACGCATGCTCTTTTCATTGCGCGTAAGCTCGCTTGTAGTATGTTGTGGCGGTTAATCTCTTCGACGGATGCCGCGCCGAGTGCGAAAAACGCGTATTTTTTTATGGAGTATGCTAGTTCACTTCTTTTTTTTGCGTTGATTATTTTACTGTCCTTTATCTCGTTTATGAATTTATGTTGGTTTCTTTTAAGTAGTATATCGGGAGGGAACACGACAGCTGCAGCTAGTACAGGACCTGCGATGGGACCTCTTCCGACTTCGTCGACCCCGACTATCCACTTTCCATCCGCCATTCCGTGTTTTATCTCTATAGAAAAATCCACAATCAGTACTCTATCTTAAGTTTATCCCGTTGAAATTTTTTATGGAATCTTATTCTGTCTTTTTTTGTTCTTATTTTGTTTTATCCACTCGTTTTGTAGTAGTCGTGCTTCGCTTCGCGACAAGTGCCTACCTGCGAAAGGTATTACGGATCGCAAAATGGTTTTAAGTGCTGTACCTAAGTTTACCTCGCCGTGTTTTTCTAGCATCACATTGTGTAATCTCCTTGCGATAGCGACATAGAATGGAGAAATTATAAGCGACAATACAGTTATACTGATTAGATAGTTAAGTAAGGTCTGGTTTATTAGCGAGACGCCAACAGCTGCTGCTCCCATTACAAACGAGAATTCTCCCATCTGCCCGAGCAATAGACTTGCGAGGAAGGACTCGCCCCAACCTCTGCCCAACGAGCGCAATCCTAGGACGTTTAGTAGTGTTTTGAAGACAGTTGCACTTATAAGTATAAATATTATAGCTAAGAAATTTTGTGACAAGAAAGCCAAATCGACGAGCAATCCGATGGAAAGGAAAAATATCATCAGTAGCACAATTTTTATTGGTTCGGCACTTTTATGCGCCAGGTGTTTTTGAGCACTATTCCCAATAGTAAGCCCAGCTAAGAAAGCTCCGAAAGCTGGCGATAATCCTAATACTCCGCTGGTAATTGCGAAGCCAAGACACCATGCCAGTACGGCTAACGGAGTTAAATCTCGTTTAGTCATTATTAAATCAGAGAATGGCATGTTGAAAGACTTTCGTCGCGTTAGCAAAATGATTGCAGCGACTAGCATGGCGATTGAAAGCGAGACCTCGATTGCTATTTTTGTCAAACTTGCGATGTTTGGCATCTCGCCGCCGCCAAACCCAGATATTATCAGCAGCATAGGAGCTATTGCTAAGTCTTGTGCTATCAGTATCCCAATAACGAGTTGTCCGGTTCGAGTATTACTCTCCCCAATGCTTTGAACGACGGTTACAGAAACGGCAGTACTTGAAACAGCTAGGCAGAAGGCAAATAGCAAGATTTGCCCCAATGACAGCCCGAACTTTGGTCCTAACCACAATACGAACAATAAGCTCAAAGTTATTTGTAGTATTGTTGCCCCGACGGCGGTTTTCCAAATTTGTCGGAAGCTCTGTAAAGATAGCTCGATGCCGATGAAGTACAGCAATAGAATGACTCCTATTTCGGCTAGTGTCTCGATGCTACTTCTATCTTGCACTATGCCCAATGCGCTTGGACCTAATAGGATTCCAGATAGGATGTATCCGATTATTGGAGGTTGGCGAAATTGCACCATTGCCATGCCGCATAGCGTTGCGGTTATAGCAATTGCAGCGATTCCCGATAGTTCTGATAATCCGTGCACGATTTATTCTACGAATAGGGATATTTTTGGAGTAAGCTCATTTTTTTGATTCTAACAAAATATGCTAGGTAAATATATTAGGAATATATGCACGTTGTTTTACAATGTTTAATATTGGTTAAGTAGATGGAGAATGAATTTTCTTGGTTGATTGCTGAATGAGAGCTAAATGACTGATCGTTCTCTTGTAGTCGCACCGATGATGGGTCGTACAGATGCTGCGGGCTGCGCTTATTTGCGTTTAGTCTTGCCGAGTGCGCTACTGTTTAGCGAGATGATTCCTGCGGGAGCCTTGGCTTATGGTGGGGAGCGTGCGCATTTGCGTTTGCAAGAGTATTTTGACTTTTGTGCTCCTTCTAGGCGTGTTTCTGCGCCACTAGGTTCGATTGCACTGCAGCTAGGAGGGGCTGACCCGAATTTGCTTGCGCTTGCGGTAGCTAAAGCATCTTCGTATCCATTTTCCGAGATTAACCTTAACCTAGGTTGCCCGAGTCCGAAGGTTACGCAAGGCGGTTTTGGAGCTGTTTTGTACAAAGACCATATACTCGCTGCGCGTTGTGTATGTGCTATGCAGCGTGCCTCGCATGGTTGTAAGATCAGTGTTAAGACCCGTATTGGAGTTGATGATATTGACGATTACGATAGTTTTTTAAAGTTTGTAGATTGTTTGCACGATTCTGGCTGTGAAATTTTTTATGTACATGCCCGCAAGGCTTGGCTGAAGGGAGTAAGCCCGCGTCAAAACCGTTTTTTACCGCCCTTGCGCGCAGATTTTGTTCAACGTTTGTGTATGGATAGAAGTTCTCTTTCGGTGATTTACAACGGAGGTATTAGTGACCAGCAGGAAGCGGAAACCGCTCGTTTTCGCTTTGCTGGCGTCATGGTTGGGCGTGCTTTGTGGCGTAATCCTTATGAGTTTGCTAAAAATACTTCTAGCTCTTCTGTAAATTCTTTTTTGGATAGAAATGCTATAGCGGCGAAGATTTATGCGATGGTAGAGCGAATCGTTGCTTCTAACTCGGCATCTAGTAGTGTGAGAGAGGGGAAAACTACACGCTTGCTGATGCGCGCGATGAGCCTCTATCATGGCGAATCTTGTGCTAGTAAATGGCGCCGCGAGTTGCTTGCCAATGTGGAGGCACTACGCTAATTAGTTTATATTAACGTTTATTGCGCTTCTGCCTACTTTGCTCTATAAGGTGTGAATGCGTTGGAGAATTAAAGGTAAAATATAATGTCTTTCACACGCGATGAGCTGTCGTTGAACCGCGTCCATGTAGAATTGTCGGCTGAGATTGGTGCTGCAAGGTTGCGTGTAGGAAACTTGCTTCAGATAGGGCGCGGTGCGGTAATATCGTTGAACAAGAGTATCCAAGGCGAAGTTGACCTTAAAATCGGTGACCATTTAGTTGCGCGTGGTAATTTGATAACGGATAGAGAATGTTTTGCGGTGCGGGTTACTAAAACGTCTGTTGATATTCATGAGTAATCTCGCGCATTTTGTTCTCTACCATTCTCCTCCCCTCATTGTTCTACTTCCTTCTCGATGGTTTGGCTATTAGCTGTTCTAACGATAAGCCTATTTCCTCCCGAGTCTAGTTTTGCTTCGAAAATGCTTAGCAGAGTCAATCTTAGCGTTACGCTTGCTAATTTTGGATGTTCGACATTGACTAGGTATTGCAAGCTGCTTTTTGCGGGTATTTCATATTCTGTAGGTCGGAAGTGGAAGTAACTGGTTTCCTCGTTGCGCGAGTTACGGAAAGAGCCTCGTAGAATTGGAGCTGGTAGCTCTTGCTTTGAACGATTTTCGACGGATGTACTGATCAGCAAAATATCTTTTGCGAGTCGGAATTCGCTTGTTACTTTTACATCCTTTAGTAGATATTCGTTGCTCTTTAGCATGAGATCAGCGAATGCTGGTCGCATTAGATTCAGCCTTTCGTATAAATGCACTGCATTTGGAAATTTAGTAACGATTTCGATAGGATATGTTCGCACTAGATATACGATTGCAATAATGAAGCTTCCCCAAATTGCCCAAGATATGGCGAAGCGTAGCAATTCGTTTACCTTACGTTCGATATTGCGCTCTGCAAACTGTAGAGGCGCGAAATGGTAATGACTTGTTTGCGCCCGCAACGCTGCGGCGGCGGATTCAGGTTGTTGTTGCAGTTGGTCCATTGGTGATGGGATTCCTTCTTGTGTTGCTTTCTGCTTTGTTTGTTCTAATTGCTTTGTTGCTTGTGCTGAGGAAGTAAAAGTTGATTGGTGAGGCTCTGGTGATATGGGAGTGTCAGTTGTGGAATCTTGCGTAGCTGCTTGAGGAGGGCCAACTTGTTCCATTTTTTCGTGTTCCGCTGTAGCAGAAGTTGAAAGGGTAGCGTGGTTAGCTATTTTTTTATCGGCGATACCTGCTGGCGGAGGTATTTTCGAAATCAAAGACTTAGCTTTTGCGTGCCAAGTGTTAGCACAAACGGCACAACTGACCTTGCGTCCCTTCGCACCTAATGTTTCTGCCATCATTTCGAATACCGAATTGCAACGCGGGCACAGCAAGTACATCTACCGACACCTCATATCACTAGAGTTGTTTTTATGTTAGTGCAACTACGGTTGCAGTGTTTTGCCATTGGGTTATTGGGTTATCCTCCCCATTTTACGAGAAAAGTGTTACTCCTATCGAAAAAGAATAATCATAGCTGCTAACATTAATACGCTATTATTCGAGTATTATAATCATTTTTTACGCTACATGGCATGGGAGTCCTTGAAAAAATTAACGAAGCGCACTAGCATGCCACTTGTCTTATGTTATAGCTAAGTTATTTTTCGATACTTGGCTATCGTATCTGACGAAGTGTTCATTGGTTTTTGTTGGGTTTGATGCTGTTGCTATACTCCTCAACTATGGGTAGTTGAGGCATAGCGGGTAGAAATAATTTTTTAAATAGTTTTTGCAGGATAAGTTTTGTCTTCTATTAGCGCCTACTTTTTGTATTTGCCAGCCTATGCGCCACAGCTACAAATGCTGGCGGTTTTTGCGCTTATCGTTGGAGGTCTTTATTTTTACGCCATCGAGCGTTTTTCGATGGAGGTTACTGCTCTAATTTTGCTTTGTAGCCTGTTGGTGCTTTTTGTTGCTCTGCCTCCATTTATCCCTTCTTTGCGTTTTTTATCGGCGGGGACTATTCTTTCGGGTTTTTCGTCGCCTGCTCTACTTACGGTATTGAGTTTATTGGTCATTGGCGAGGCGTTGGCTAGTACAGGAGCCCTAGCGATTGTCTCTCGTTATCTAGCGAGTATTCCTTCGTACTATCTTGGATTGCTTCTTTTGTTGTTTGCGGCGATGCTGCTGAGCGCATTTTTGAATAATATTCCGGTGGTTGTGCTATTCATCCCTGTAATTCGTGCTCTACTAGAGCGCAAGCGTCGTAGTTCTCGTTGGCCGATGATGGGAATGAGTTTTGCGTCCGTTTTAGGAGGTATGACGACTTTAATTGGCTCGTCGACCAATCTTTTAGTAGCTAGTTCTCTGGTTTCGATGAAGCGCGAGACTCTGAGTTTTTTCACGGTGACATTCCCAGGGCTTTATTTGGCGTGTTTTGGTATGCTATACATAATATTTGTTATGCCCCGTCTTTTGGGAAAAGCTCACGATGGCTTGCTTCGTCGTAGACATTCCAGCGCGTTTCAGGGCAAACGCTTTGTAGCACAATTTACGGTTACAGGTGATTCTCCGTTTGTTGGGAAATCGGCGAGTGTACGCCTATTTTCGATTATTGAGCGCGCGACTGTTGTTTTGGTACAAAGGGGAGAGGTGTCTTTTTCTCCACCGCAACTTTCGTTTATTTTGCGTGCTGGTGATATGCTGCTGATCTCTGCTTCGCGTGAGCGCATAGATGAACTTGTAGGTTCAGAAGAGCATGGGCTTTTGGCACCGCAGCTTAGTGGTGACTATTCCTCTGAGCGCACGGTTGGAGTTCCAGAGGAGACGATTATAGCTGAATTTTTTATTCCCCCGCACTCATCGTTTATAGGGCGTAGTTTACAAGATATACGCTTTAGATTCAGATCGCATTGTGTAGTTTTAGGATTGGAACGCGGTACTAGACGCATGTTGCGTAACCTCACATCGACTTCTCTGCGCGCAGGCGACATTGCGTTGGTACAAGGTCGCGCTAGCGATGTGCTAGCCTTGGGGCAACAGCGTGATCTTGTTGCAGTAGAGCACTCTATTCACAAGTTACCCGATGCTGAACGTTCAGGTAAGGCGGTTAGTGTATTTACTTTGTGCATCCTAGCTGCGGCAACAGGAATGGTGCCAATTGAACTCAGTGCTATATGCGGTGCGACTGCTATGCTTGCTCTCGGGGTTATTTCGTTAGAGGATGCCGTGCGAGCTCTTGATCGTAGGATAGTAATGGTCATTGCCTCAGCGATAGCTCTCGCTGTTGGACTACAAGCGACTGGTGGCGATAGTATTTTAGCTGAAGCATTTATTCAGCTTACAAAACATGCTCCAAGCCCACCGTTTGTTCTTTCCTGTTTTTTCCTATTTGTCGCGTTACTCTCTAACATCATTTCGACTAAGGCAACAGCGGTTCTTTTCACACCGATAGCGGTTGCTATAGCGGATTCGTTAGAAGTATCGCATATCCCTTTTGCGATAGCTGTGCTTTTTGCGGCTAACTGTGCTTTTGCAACCCCGATTGGCTACCAAACAAACTTACTTGTTATGAGTGCTGGGCAATATCGTTTTGTAGATTTTGTTAAAGCAGGTTTGCCATTAATCTTTGTATGTTGGGTATGCTTCAGCGTTTTGTGCTATGCCTACTTTTTCGTCTAATATGTCTAGCAACCCGTACCGTTCGCAACATTGCGCTGCGCTGCGTTCATCGCAGAAAGGAGAGAAGGTTCGTTTGTCGGGCTGGATTTCGCGCAAGCGTAACCATGGAAGATTGCTTTTTGTCGATTTGCGCGATAGTTGGGGTATTACGCAATGCGTTTTAGAGTTAAATATATCCCCGCCTAGCTATATAGATGCGAGCAGTAACCAGCACCCTGTTCTGACGGTTCGTGAAGATAAGGAAGATATTACTAGGAGTGGTGTAAAGGGGCAGGTAGATTGGGAGCAGGCTGAAAATTTAGGGTCGGTTAGTTCTTCGGAGCGTATCGCGTTACTAGAAGATATGATTGCCAATACTGATTCTAATAGCGAGCGTCTGCAAGTCGAGCTTTTTCTAAAGATGGAAAAGCTGGGGCTAGAGAGTGTTATTAGTGTTGAAGGGCAGGTTAGGGCTCGCAGTGCGGAGACGGTTAATCAGAACTTGCCTACTGGTGATGCTGAACTAGCTGTAAGTTCTATCGATATTTTGTCGCAAGCAGCCCCCTTACCGATACCGGTCAACCGCGATGCTGACTACCCAGAAGACCTTCGTTTAAAGTATCGTTTTCTTGACTTGCGCCGTGAAAGTATGCGTAAAAAGATATTGCTACGCTCTAATGTAATTGCCTCGTTGCGTAGTCGCATGATGAAAGCTGGCTTTACAGAATTTCAAACGCCGATATTGACAGCCTCTTCGCCGGAAGGAGCGCGTGATTTTCTTGTCCCCTCGCGTCTACAGCCGCATAAATTTTACGCATTACCGCAAGCCCCACAGCAGTTTAAGCAGTTGTTGATGATAGCTGGTTTTGAGCGTTACTTCCAAATTGCTCCGTGTTTTCGAGACGAAGATGCCCGTTCCGACCGTTCGCCCGGTGAGTTTTACCAACTTGACTTCGAGATGGCATTTGCAACGCAAGAAGAGATTATGAATACGCTCGAGGCGGTTTTGTCGGGAACGTTTGTTGAGTTTTCTAATGGTCGTATGGTCACCTCGTCACCATTTCCGCGAATTAGTTACGCAGATGCGCTTTTGCGCTATGGAACCGATAAGCCAGACCTGCGCAATCCTATTGTTATATGCGATGTTTCGGATTTATTTGCAGATAGTGCCTTTACGACTTTTGCGCATGCAGTAGCAAATGGTGCGTGCGTGCGTGCTCTGCGTGCGCCCGGCGCATCTAGCAAACCGCGTAGTTTTTTTGACAAGCTGAACGACTGGTCTCGTTCTGAGGGGCAGAAGGGGCTAGGTTATATTGCCTATCCCAAGCTTGAAGACCCACAAGGTCCTATCGCGCGCAATATTAGTAGCGAACTTTCTATGGCACTTGCAAAACGAGCAGATATTAAAGATGGGGACGCGCTGTTTTTTGTCTGCGCTGAGAAAAAGTCAGCGGAGTCTTTCTCAGCACTCGTGCGCCAGCGTCTTGCAGAGGCTTGTGCTTGCATTGCGGATAACAGCTTTGAATTCTGCTGGGTTGTCGACTTTCCAATGTATGAGCGTGACGAGACGAGCGGTGAGATAGTATTTAGCCATAACCCATTCTCCATGCCGCAGGGTGGCATGGAGGCACTTACAGGGCAAGACCCGCTTACGATTGTCGCTAGCCAATACGATATTGTTTGTAATGGTGTTGAACTTTCATCAGGTGCGTTGCGCAACCATGATCTAGCGACTCTGGAACGAGCGTTCGAGATTGCAGGCTACTCGAATAGAGACCTTGAAGAGCGTTTTCCTGGCATGTTTTCCGCTCTGCGCTATGGCGTTCCCCCGCATGGGGGAGCTGCCCCTGGTATTGAGCGTATTGTTATGCTGTTAGCGGGCGAGACCAACATTCGTGAGATCACATGTTTTCCTTTGACGCAAATGGGACAAGATATTTTAATGGGCGCCCCTAGCACTGCTTCAGCAGAGCAATTGCAAGCGTTGGGATTGCGCTTGCTAGATTTAGAGAAGAAGGAATAGGATTTAGATTTTATTGCAGGAATTGCTGCCGATAGATATCGAGGAATCCAATATTCACATCTTCACCCTCCTGTAGCCTTTCGATTAGTGCTGGAACGGATATTGATTCTGTTGGATCGTTTGCTTGTGTAATGAAGTTAAATACTTCTAGCAGAGGAGATTCTTGGATAGTTTCTGCGTAGTCTCTAGCGAGACTACCAAGTGCCTCTGTTTCCTCTGCGAGGTATAGGGTTGCGGCGAGGTAAAGTAAGAAGCTAGATTTTCTCTGCGATAGTTTTGCTCCCTCTTCTCTTGGTGGAGGACCGAGCAGTCTTTGTAGAGAGGATGCTGCGTCGCCCCAATTGGCTTCGTTGCGATGTATGAGGAAGCGTAATAAGTCAGCTGTTTCTGATATATCACCTGCCAATAATTCTATTGCGTAATCGTTTTGCTTAAGTTCTACATGCGCTCTTGCGCGTAGTCTTCGTGCGTCGTTGCTATAAGTTGATACTTGTTGCGGAGTATTGCTATCGAGTATTTCTAGCGCATCCTGTGGCTGTCCTGCGAGCAGGTATAACAATCCAGTTTTCACGACGAGTCGATCTTTGTCGATGGTTGCGATATCGTCGATGAAGGCATTTTTGGCAATTTCTGCAGCGATTTTGTAAAAGCTACCCTTGCTAATACGCCCGACAGCACTTTCTGTAAGTAGTACACCTTTTTCTCCGGAAGGTATTAGTTCTTTGAAGTCTTCGTGTATTAGGTAAGCCTCGACGGGTTGCAGAGGTACTCCTTCGCGTAATAGGAAAAGGTCTTGGAATAAGTCGACCATTTGTTTAGATAGTTCTGCGGTTTCTGGTAAGAAAGGACTTCGTGTAATTGCTTCGCGGTATAGTTTTAGTTGTTGGTAGAATGATCCGTTTAATCCGTACGTTGTCCCCAGTTCTTTTTTGATTTGGAAAGAAAGCTCATCGCCGCGCCAAGCTTGGTTTAGCCTTCCTAGTTCGGATATAATTTGCTCTCTTGGTATTTCCTCTATATCTCTGGATAGTACGAGGGCATCCAAAGCTGCGCGTATCTTCCAGTATCCGCTTTGCGTAGATTTTTGTATGCCTTGCCAAATACTGATTGCGCGCTGGTCGTTCCCGCGCTTTTTAGCAATTGCGCCTCGCATGTAGTTGAAAGCGTTTATGTAATCTCGTCTTGTGTCTTTAGCGGGGATTTTATCTGCGCGTGTCAACCATCCGCTAGCGGCGCCAGTATTCCCATTTTCTATTGCGCTGCTTATTCTCCATACGCTTACAGCAGCTTTGATTGCGTTTGGGTATAACTCGTAGAAGTTTCCCGCTTGTTCGAAATAGCTTTCGGCTAGTTGCCACTGCTTTTTTTGCGCTGCGGCTACGCCCCTCCATAGAGCAGCCTCTTGCAATCGATCAAAAATTGGTGCCCGTAGTATTTCGATGGCTTCGTCGGTTCTCTCGAATAGTAGCAAAGCGACTGCTCGCATTAACCTTGGAGTAAGGTTATTGCTAGAAAAATTTCCTGCGTAGATGTTTAGTAATCCTAGTGCCTCTTGCCCTAATCCTTGGCTTAGGTAATATCCTGCTAGATTTAGGTTGAATCCTCTGTGATCGTCGGAAATGTCTTGCAGGTATCTAGAGTTGAATCTTTCGCGAGCGGTACTTATAGATGCGTTTGGTCTGTTCCATAGTGTAAAGTTTAAGATAGGAAGTCGTATTAGCTCGTCTGGTGCGCGTTCGGCGATGATTCTATCTACATCCAGTGAGTTTAGCTGTAATCCTTCAGGAGCGACTACAGCGACCCTTCCTTCACGCTGTGATATTTCTATGTTATTTGCAAGCGGGACTATAGCGATGCCTTGAGCGCTTTCCAAAACTTGGAATTCTGGGTATGCGCGTGCGCGCGCGACCCCTAGACTAACGGTTTTTAGTGGTATTACGAAGATATCATCTCCGATTTCTGGGTCCTGTAAGCGTAGTAATTTTCCATATTGCTTCACTAGAAAGTTGAATTCTGCTTGTGCTCTTTCGTCTTGTGTCACGGCGGTGTCTACGTTGTAGTATGGAGGTATTGGTGTGTCGTGAAATTCAAGCCACCAATTAAGCCCGATTTGTCTTACGGCTGGATATAGCTGTTCTGCTGATGAGAAGCGTAGAATAGTAAATTGCTCGTAGTCGAACTGTTCGATTTCGCCTAATATGGTTTCTGCGCCTTGAGTTCCGCTTTGTGTGTCTATGGTGAAAGGTCTATCGGCTACGAACCAAGAAAATCCTGCTCGCCTAAAGAAAGCGGTCGAGACATTTTCTGGTAATAACAGTTGGAATTGATATACTGGAGCAGGTCTTGTTGCAGCGATTTCTTCGGAATTAGGTTTTTGACTTCCAATGGTTGCACCTTTTTTGTTGAAAATTAAAGGTGCAGGTAGTGGTGGTGCTGTTTGTACTAGCGGAGCAGATACACCGATGATGTCTGGCAGATTGTCTTTTTCTGTTAGCACATTGTGTAGCACGTCTAGAATGATTCTTGTTCCGGATAGGAAGTGGCGATACTTATTTTGCTGTGAAACAGGTATCGAAAATTCGTTTCTGTCAGCATATCTCTGTGTTCTAGCAGGAGTAAAGAATCCTCTTTTTGTGAATCCTAAAGTTCTTAGATCTAGGGGATTTGCGCGATTGAATATTATAGCGAGCCTCTGTCCTCTTCTTTCGATTAAGTATCTAGTTGGTTGTTGGTAGTCGAAAATGAATCTAGTGTAGTCTCTGTGCCTTCCTCCGCGCACTGTTACGGCTGGCAATCTAGGCGCACTTGGCGCGCTGTCTTTTGTTACTCTGCTTTCCCCTTGCGTGATGCTAGCCCCT
Source organism: Alphaproteobacteria bacterium (assembly GCA_014238535.1). Lineage (GTDB taxonomy): Bacteria > Pseudomonadota > Alphaproteobacteria > JABAAW01 > JABAAW01 > JABAAW01. The sequence continues at coordinate 15,439 of JABAAW010000008.1, read as the reverse complement.
TGCTGATTGATTGCTGCTAGATCGATTATGACTCTGTTTCCGTATACGAAGTCTCGTATTGTTAGCTTGCGTAATAGGGGTATTCGTATCTCGCGTGCATTTTTGGTGAAGATCGGTGTTCCGAGTGAACGGTTTAGCTTCTTCAATATAGCGACGGAGTTTGTGGTTACCATTGGTTTGTTAAAAGTAATGATCAAAGTTTCTTGCTTTTTGCCATCTTTATTTTTAATACTGCTTATTTGCGCACGGTACAAGACGTCTGTTGGCCAGGCGAAGGATATTCTCTCGTAGCCTTTGCGTTTTTCTGCTTTTACACCCACCCGAAATGGGGTAATTTTCGTATCCTCATCATTTTCGATGCTTTCTTGCCCCAAACTATCGGATAGTAGATTATCTAATGCGTCGGGCGAGTCTTTAGATGGGACTCCTGCTCGCATAGCTCGAGCACTTTGCCCTGGTATTTTGTTCGAGTCGGCGTCGGTCTGAAAGTAGACGACTATATTTTCAGTCGTTTGTCTTGTTGAAACAACTACGTTGGGTTGTAATTCGATTTTTATGCGTTGTGCGTCTACCACATTTAGTTTTCGTATGTAAGATTTTAACCTTTCTTGCACCCTTTCGATCTGAAATCGTGCTGCTTTTTGTGTGAAGACAAGCAGTAAGTTCTGGTTTTCATCGATTTGACTAGAGAATTTTGGTGCTTTTTGCCACCGAAATATCAGGTAGCCGGCGTTTTTTCCTAATCCGCTGTCGACGGTAACGACTTGTTGCGCTTGCGTTGGTTTGCTTAAGGTAGCAGCTATCAGCACTGCTAGTGTTAGTGTTGTTAAGCACGCTCCCCACTGAGTTATGGTATTTTTGGTGTATCTGTGCATACCTTTAGATATTTGTAACGAGTATCTTCCCGCGTGTTTTTTGAAGTAAGAATTGTCACTGTTTTTCATCATATATCACGATATCAACCCTTCTTGCCAAGCGGTCTCGAACGCCTGGGCTAAACGAGCGACTTATATTAGAGTCGAAAGAAGTACTGGACCTTCCCATGGCTGTAATGGGTACTTTTACTCCGTTTTCGCGTAGCACGCGGAAGACTTCTAGTGCCCTTGCCAATGATAAGTACCAATTGGTAGGGAATCTCTGCGGAGCGTTCACGAAGCTTTGAGGTGTTGAATGCCCTATGACTTCGATTCGATTGGCGGTGTTTTTCAATAGGTCTGCGACTCCGAATAAAGTCAGTTTAGCGCGTTGGTTGAGCCGATCATCTCCTTTTTCAAAGAAGATGTTAGTAGGGAAGCTCATCATTACCCAACCTGATCCTTGCGTAAGATAAGCCTCTTCTAGCAGTGGGTCTGCTGTGAATTGGTTTTTAAAAATGTGATATAGGTATTGCGCTGAAAGAGAAAGCGTTTTTTTTTGTATATCTGCACTGTATATGTAGTCGGATCTCCCAAAGCGTAAATTTTCTCTTTCACTTAAAATTCTTTTTTCGACCGTTATTTTATCGACATTGAAGAAGACGCTTTGTGCGAATATGAACACGAAGAAAGTTAGCATCAGTGTTACCATATCCGTCATGCTTAAAAGCCATTGTGTGCTGTTTGCAGGCGAGTTTTGCTCTTCGGTTGTTTGGATTAGGTCTTCATCTTCATCTTCTTGCTCGCTATCGAGCCAGTAGCCATCTATGTCTTCAATTTCTGCGTAATTTTCTGTCATTATTGAATGGTTATTTTTCTATTGTTGTTGGGCGTTCGTTGCTTCTGTTTCTGTTGCCCCTGATTCGATCAGCACTCCTTGCTGTATCTCTTCTTGTATTGGTTGGTTTTTGCGGTTAGGAATGTAGCGCACGTTTGGAAAGCTAGCGTCTCCGATTTGGAATCGGAAGATAGTTTCTTCATCTAGAGCAGTATCTAGTCCTGATTGTATGCGTTCGGGGCTTATGCCTTCTTGCAAAGCGATTTTACTTAGCTCGCCAGCTCTTCGAACGCTTAGTGGTGGTGTGAATACGTATGTTTCATCGGTGCTATAGCTTGTTATGAAGGATGTGTATGTAGGACTATTACCGCTAGCTATTGTTGAGGATATTCGTTTTAGTAGTATTACCATTTCTGGTCTTATTTCGGGCTTGTTGTCTTGGAATAATGCTTTGTTTACGATGCGTACTTCTAGCGTTCCTTCTTTGTCATTGCGTGTTGTTTTAGCAACATGGATATCGCTCTCAACAAGTATTTCGATTTCGTCTAGGATGAAGTCATTTGTAAACCCTGCGGCTCTTAGGTTTAGTGGATTTGAGCGTACTTTGCTTTCTATGGATATAGGAGAGAAGACTTCTGCGACAGAAGATAACGCTTGTTGCACTCTCTCCTGCACGACTTCAGATAGTACGGTTAGTACGACAAAGAAAGACAAGACGAGCAAGAACAAGCTAAGAAAAGTATATGCGATAGAGAAGTCTTCCTCGGTCTTGGATTGAGTGCTTGCATTACTAGCGACTTGTTCGCGGTGGTGGCTTAACATTTTCCAGCTCTTTTTTAGTTAGGTACCGAAGATATTGTCTATTTCTGCTTGCCTATCTTTGACTATTATATTTTGTGGTCCGCTGAGTTTTAGTTTCCCTTTAGATTTTTTGTTTTCTTTTTCGCGCAGTGCTTTTACTTCGCTATAGCGCCTGGCAGCCTCTTTATCGCCCATAGCCGCCATTATTCCATCTACGGCGAACTCGATTTCTTCGACGGAATCGGCTATGCGTGTCATTTGTTGTCCTGTTATGTCTTGGAATGCGCAAGCCTGTACTATTGCTGTTAGTTCTTTTCGTATCTTCTCTTCCATTTTCTGGTCGAGCATATTGAGCAAAGATTGAATATTTTCGGTTGCGTTCATGATTGCGTGCGTCGCAGATTCTGCGGTTGATCTTATTGAGTTGATGTTTTGAACGATTGCTGGTAGGTATTTTTCGCTGATTTCGCGAGGCTGTGCTTCTACCTTATCGATGTTTATTTCGCCGCTTTCGTTGTGATTGCTTAGCAGGCTAGCGATAGTATGCCCTCCGTATTGTCCTGGCATATCGTTTTTGAGTATATCTTGGACGACTTTCTCAATTTCACTTCGCTGTTGTGAGTTTGATTTTATATCTTTTTCTGCAATCATTTACCAATTACCTCCTATACTTTTATTTTAGTTACAATATCTTGCGAAGTTTTACATTTTATTACTTGCTTATGATGTTATATCTTTTCCCAATTTATTTATAGTATGCTAATTTAATACACTAGTTAGCTTAGCTTTCAGAGTATCTGCGCTAAATGGTTTTACGATATAGTTGTTGACTCCTGCCTCTTTAGCTGCCTGCACGCTTGATTGTTTTGACTCTGCTGTTATCATAATAAAAGGCACTTTAGAGTTTATCGAGTTACCGCTTCGAATTTTTTTTAGTAAGTCTAATCCGTTCATGGGTTCCATGTTCCAATCGGATATTACGAGTCCGTACTGTTTAGAATCCATACGTTGCAATGCCTCGTTTCCGTCGCTAGCATCGTCGATATCGTCGAATCCTAGCTGTGTTAGTAGGTTGCGTATTATTCGCACCATTGTTCTGTAGTCATCCACTACCAGCACTGGTGTCCTAGTGTCCATAATATATCTTACTACTTTAGTGAGGTACTATTAGTTTTCATAGATTCTAAAGCAGTCTGGCAAGTGCTTATGCTTGCTTATTTTTTTCCTCGCCACTTTATTTTCACTCAGCTTGTCATGAAGCATGCTTTTCTTCTTGCGTGTGGCAAGCCAGTACAAGTACGCAACGCCTAGGTTTGCTCTCATCCTTGCGGACTTTCAGCTACGCGTCGTGGGCTCAGCGTAGCATAATAGTTGCTGTTTTGTAAAGTCATTGTTTATTTTTGGTTTATATTGTTTAATTTATTATTGCTAATTTAGTTTTTGTTTTTACAAAGCCCTAGCGTTAATTTCCAGCATCAGATTGCTGGCGATATCTCGCATATTCTTACGAATTTGTTGTAAATGCAAAGTTCGTGCCTTCTCTATTATTGTTATGTTGTTACTGTCCTTGTTGCGATTTTTTTTTGCCGTAGCCGTGAACTCGTAATGTTTGGTAGAGCTAGTATTGCGTTGTTTTTCTATTGCCATTATAGGCTTTGCTTTATCTGCACTTTCCTGTAAGTCTTGACTTATTGGCAATCGCCCTAAGAAGGGTGTTTTTGTCGCTTGCGCCTCTTCCTCGCATCCTCCGCTCCCGAAGATGGTGGATGATTTTCCGCAATGTGGACATTGGAATAGGCTCATATTTTCGATCATTCCGAGGACTGGGATTTGTAATTTATTGAACATGCTATGGCTTTTTCGCACATCATAAAGCGCGACTTGTTGCGGTGTTGACACTAGTAGTGCTGCGTCTAGGCTAGCGCTTTGTGCGAGAGTTAGTGGCAGGTCTCCTGTTCCTGGGGGTAGATCGAGTAACAATAAGTCGAGTTCCCCCCACTGTGTGCCCTCTAAGAGTTGTTTTACCGCTCGCCCAATAAGAGGTCCTCTCCATACTAACGCTTGTCCTTCTTTCATCATCGAACCCATAGATAGTGCGCTGATCCCGAAGCGTTTTTCAGTTATCAGCAATCCTTGCTCGTTGCGTTGTGGAGGTTTGTTAAGTGCAAGCATACGCACGAGTGAAGGTCCGTATAGATCGGCGTCTAGCAACCCGACCTTTAGATTTTCGCCGTTAGTTTTGGTTATTTGTGCTAGGGCGATGCTGATATTTACGGCTAGAGTCGACTTTCCGACTCCGCCCTTACCGCTTGCCACTCCTAGTATGGTTTTTACTTTGGCTATTCCTCCTTTGCGCTTGGTTGGAGTTGGAGGTCTTCGTCTATTCGTATGCTCGGAGGTTTTTTGCGTGTTGCTGGTAAGCACAAGCGCAAGGCTTCGTCCTGCCAATAGGGAATTCATAGCTTCTTGCACTCGCTTTTCTATAGTATTGGCATGCTTGCTTAGCTCGCTTGGTAAGGACAGGACTACGAATAGCTTTTGTGTTTCTAATGTAAATTGTTCTATTGCCTGCTCGCCTAAGTCGGCGATTACTTTACCTGCCCCAATTTCGTACAGAGGTATTGTGCGCAGGCAACTTCGTAAGGACTCTTCTAAATGTTTTTCTGTGCTTGTCATAACAAAAAGCAAAAATGCACTTGACGCGCAGAGTTATTTGTAGTCATTATGGATTCGAGAAGGCTATGGTAATATGCTTTCGAGTTATCGGTTTGATCCTCTTATCGTGTCATCATTATTAGGTATGTTGTTTTTATTATGAAGTATTGTAAGAATAGCGAATGAGGACGATTGGGGCAATAACACAACGCAATAACACAACAATGAGCGGATAGTTAGCGAGATTTTATTTATGTCATGGTCGCAAAACGGAGGAGATAATCCTTGGGGCAATGCGCGTCGCCCTCGCAGTTCTGGAAGCGGTGGCGGCAAAGGTGGTTTAGGAGGTGGCATGCCATCGTTTGATGATATTTTTGCACGCCTTCAGAAGAAATTTGCCAATTTTTTTGATCCACAAGGAGAAAATGTCACTCGACGAGTAATTTTAGTTTTACTAGGTGTTATTATTTTGTGGTTTATAAGCGGTCTTTATCGTGTTGATCAGGGAGAAGTTGGTATTCCGTTGGTGTTTGGCAAGTATTATGGTCCTCCGAAACAACCTGGTTTGAACTATAACTTCCCCTCGCCGATTGGGCAAGTTTTCACCCCGCAGGTTGAGCGAGCTCGCCGACTTGATATAGGCTTTCGCTCGGCGCGAGAAAAGGGGTCTGGGGCATCGAGTGGTGAGACTAACGAAGCACGTGATGTAGCTGAGGAGAGTTTGATATTGACGAGGGACCAAAATATAGTTGATATCGATTTCACGGTTTTTTGGAAAATTACGGATCCTGTCTCGTACTTGTTTAACATTCGTGATCCGCAAGCTACGATTAAGATAGCCTCGGAAAGCGCGATGCGCGAGGTTATCGGTCAAACTTCGTTTGATGACGCGGTGACGGTTGGGCGAGCTGAGATAGAAACGAATACACTAATCTTGCTACAGCGGATTCTTGATTCCTATAGCTCTGGTATTTTGATAGAGAAGATTGATTTACAAAAATCCTCCCCACCCCCACAAGTTATAGATGCTTTCAATGACGTCCAGCGTGCTAGGCAAGATTTGGATCGCTTGCGTAATCAGGCAGAGGCTTATGCGAATTCGATCGTTCCTGAGGCCCGCGGTGAAGCTGAACAGATGTTGCGGCAAGCGGAAGCCTATAGCGAAAGACTTAAGATCGAGGCTGAAGGTGAAGCTGCTCGCTTTACCGATGTTTTGCGGGCATACCGTACTGCACCATCGATCACTCGGCGGCGGATGTATCTTGAGACACTTGCGGGCGTTTTTGAAAAATCGAACGTCGTTATAGTAGACCGTAGAGCTAGTGGCGTTGTCCCGTTCTTGCCTTTACCAGAAGTGCAGAAACGTTTGCGTTCAGGTAGCAGTGCGGGGACGGTTTCGCCGTAGTTTTGCAGGCATTAAAGACAAAACTAAAGAATGATCTAAACCATAAGTATTTTTTCTAGAGGCATATATGACGACTGCGGACAAAGTAACGAAAAAACAAGGCGCGAGTGGGAGTAAAGGTAAAATCCCGTTATTTCTTCTGCTTTTGGCAGGATTACTTCTTTTGGGGATGATTGCTGGTTTTTTGACTCTTTTTAAGGTGCATCAAACCACGCAAGTTCTGATCGTTCGTTTTGGTGAGGTGCGTAGAGAAATTTTCGAGCCAGGCTTGCATGTGAAAGTGCCGTTGGTCGATAATATAGTTATCTACGATAAGAGGACGCTCGACCTTGATCCACCACCGTTTGAAGTTTTACTAACGGATAAAAAACGTATAGCGGTTGATGCGTTTGCGCGCTACCGTATTACCAATCCTAAACTCTACTATCAGCGCATAGGGACGGAGGCTCGGTTGCGAGACCGTTTCGGCAAAAACATTAACGCAGCACTGCAACGAGTTATCGCTACGGTTTCTCTGGATGCGGTGCTGTCACGGCAACGCGAGTCTATTATGAATGAAATTCGTGAGGAAGTTCGTAAGAGTGCAGAAAGTTTCGGGGTTAAGGTTATCGATGTACGAATAGGGCGCACGGATCTTCCAGAGGATACTAGCCAAGCTGTTTTTGAACGCATGCGAACAGAGCGTGAACGCGAAGCGCGTGAGCTTCGTGCGCAAGGCAACGAAAGTGCCCGCAAAATACGAGCGCAGGCAGACAAGGAAAAGGAATTAATTATTGCCGATGCGAAGAAGCGTAGCGACATCCTTAGAGGCAAGGGTGAAGCGTCCCGTAATAGGATTTTGGGACGAGCTTTTGCGCGTGACCCCTCGTTTTTCGAATTTAATAAATCGCTTGAGGTCTATAGGCAAAGTATCAAAGATGGAGACACCACATTGATTCTGTCACCTGATAGCGAATTTTTCCGTTACTTTAATCGTAGTAGCCGCTGATCAAGGTTGTTGGACTCAAATTTTCGGACACAAGGCTGGTTTTCTCGCGTTTTTCTAGGGTTGCTTTTCTCTTGGAGCCCAAGGAGTTTTCGGTGAAACTTCCTATTTTTGCTGTTTTTTTTTATAAAATTCGTTCGCGTGTAGTTGCGAGCAGATTGTTTGCTTTTGCTCGTGGCGAGTTACACTTTTTTCTGCCGTTTGCTTGTGTTGGTGCTGGTGGTTTTGTGGTTGATGCTATCAGTTTGAAGACATTGATATGGTTATTTGCACCTTCGTCGGTTTTGCAGACTTTGTTATTGCGTTGTATTGGATTTTCATTGGGTATTTATTTCACTTGGATTTGCAATAAAAATTGGACTTTTCGCGAGCAGAAGAGAGCTGGTTCTTTGCTTTATTATTATCCTTTAATGGTTTTGGGGGGACTGGTTAACCTTAGTGTTTTCACACTATGCCTTATGTGGCTGGCGATTGTAGCCAGCCATCCTGAGTTAGGTGTTGCGCTTGGCACAGCTGCTGCGATGTTTGTCAACTTTGCCTCAATGCGCCTGCTTGTATTCAGGACACGCGAAGTGTAGCTACTATCTATGTGTGCTAGGTTCGTAATTTGTAACCTATTTTGAATAGGTGCCAAATTCCTGCATAGCATATAGCGGTTATAAAGAACATTACAGCTGCGCTTATGGCGGGGTTGCTTTCAGAGCTTCCGGTGAATCCGTATCGTAAGCCATCGACTAGGTAATATAGTGGGTCTAGGCGCGCTAGAGATTGGAATGGTTCGGGTAGGTCTTTGATTTGGTAGAATGTTCCGGATAAGAAAGAAAGAGGAACGACTACGAAGCTGGTAAGTGCTGCGCCGTGCTCGAATTTATCTGCCCATAACCCTGCGAATGTACCTATAGCTGCCATTAGCACTGCGGCGCAGAGTGCGTTATATACGATGTATATTGGGTGCATGAATTGGAAGTCGATGAAAGGCATTAGTGCGACTACGACTATTCCCCCTACGCAGAATCCTCTTGTTGCTCCTCCTGCGATAATTCCGAATGTTAGTTCAGCGGCGTTCAGTGGAGCGAGCAACAAGTCGGCAATGTTGCCCTGCATCTTGCTTGCGAGTATGGATGACGAAGTGTTAGCGAATGCGTTTTGTATAACGCTCATCATGACCAGCCCTGGCATTATGAATGTTGTGAATGGTAGACCTGCTATTACCATCTCGACTCGCTGGAAGGCGAGAGAGAATATAGCTAGGAGTATGAGTGCTGTTATTGCAGGTGTTGCGAC
>JABAAW010000008.1:0-6305 GCA_014238535.1 Alphaproteobacteria bacterium | reverse complement strand
ATTGTTTCGATTTTTGGTTCTAGCACTCGGTTCATGCTAGCTAGCTGGAATTCGAATTCGAAGTCTGATACGGCTCGCATTCCGCGCAAGACTACCTGTGCGTTGTGTTGTCGCATACTCTCGATTAGTAACGAGTTGAATCCGATGACGAGTATTCGCTCTTTTTTGTCAGCAAAGACTTGCGCGACCGTATCGGTTACTTGCGCCAAGCGCTCTTGTGGTGAGAAAAGAGTATTTTTTCCGATACTGGAAGCTACTCCGACTATTAGATGATCAAAGAGACACAAGGCTCTAGCTGCGATATCGATGTGTCCTTTGGTTATGGGGTCGAAAGAGCCAGGGTAGAATACAGTATTTTTTGTCATCTATTAATCAGGACTTGGGTTTTACTATTTAGTCGTTGATAGTCAAGTCTCTATCATTATCTATTGCGTGCTGGTGCGGTGGGTGGTTTGTTTGAATTGAGTGCTTGTCGTATTTGTATCTATCTCGTTGTTTTTTTGCTTATCGTTTTCTTGTTTGTCTGAATTAGCTAGGATTTTTCCTAATGCAACTAGTTTTTCATTGTCTTTTAAATCGAATAGCCGCACGCCTCTCGTAGCTCGTCCGCATAATCGCACGCCGTCTACGGGGATGCGCGAGAATTGCCCTTGCGTTGAATATAGATTTAGCAGGTCATCATTAGATACTAGTAGGCTTGCTACGACCTCGTCGCCTTCAGATGCTAGGGTCATGTTTTTGATACCTTTCCCACCTCTTCCAGTGCGTCGGTATTCTTTGATATGTGTTCTTTTGCCGTACCCAGAAGCGAGCGCGGTGAGGATGGTTGTTGTGTTGGCTTTTTTTGCATCGATTGTTGCGATTGACACCAACTTGTCCCCATCGTCGAGGCTTATTCCGCGTACACCACTACTCTCACGCGAGGCGAACACCCTGAGGTCGGATAAAGAGAAACGGATGGCTTGCCCTTTCTGACTTGCGAGGAATAAGTCGTCTTTTTTGGCACAAACGATAGCGCCTACTAGGGCATCGCCGTCGGGTATTTTCATGGCGATTTTACCGTTTCGCATTATGTCTGCGAAGTCGTCGAGCCTATTGCGTCTGACGGCACCTGAAGCGGTTGCGAGCACGATGTAATTGTCCTCCAACTCTATTTTCGAGGTTGGTAATGGCATTAGATTTGTGACGCGCTCGTTGTTTTCAAGTTGCAGTAGGTTGATAAGATTTTTACCGCCTGCTTGTGGACTAGCTTCCGGTAGGTCAGCTACGCTAAGTGCGTATACCTTACCGCGGTCTGTGAAAAACAGTAATCTTTCGCGCGTGTTGACGAAACAGGTTTGTAAGATTGCGTCTTCGGAGCCGACCTTCATGCCGGCGCGTCCTTTCCCACCGCGTATTTGACTTCGGTATGTATCGCTTGCGACACGCTTGACATAACCATTTCGAGTTATTGTTACTACGACTTCTTCACTGGGCACTAAAGTTTCGGCGTCTTCATCGATGCTTAGCTCTTGCTCGATGATTTCAGTACGCCTTGGTGAGTTGAACTGATTTTCAGCCTCTAGTAATTCATTTTTGATATTTTGCGAGCGTCGTTTTTTTGACGCGAGCAACAGTTTGTATTCGAGTATTTGTGCCAAGTTTTCTTCTGCCTCGGCGTATAGTTTTTGTTTTTCCAAGCCTACTAATCGTTGCAATCGTAGTTCTAGTATTGCTTGGCATTGCGCTAAGCTTAGTCGGCATTTTTTCTCGTTTGTGAAGAGCATGCCTTGTGCCAATTCTTGTGTGAGACTTTGTGCCGAATCTTGAGTAGGATTCTTTTTTTGTTCTTGTTTTTCGCGCTCGTCTTCGTTGTCGATTGCTTTTTGCAAGAGTTCTTCGATGGGTTTAGTTAACCACTCTGCAGCCATCAAGTCTTTGCGAGCTTGTTCTGCGTTATGTGCGGCGCGAATTACTGCGACTATACGTTCGATTTCATCGACCGCGACCAGTAATCCGAATAACAGATGTAGCCTTTTTTGAGCTTTGTTTAGCAAGAAACTGGTGCGCCTTTGCAGGACTTCGTCGCGGAAGTTTAGGAATGCTTTCAGCAATTCTTGCAAGTTCATCACGCGCGGTTGTCCTTTATCGAGAGCGAGTAGTTGTACGCTGTAGCTTGTCTGTAGTGCGGTGTGTTTGAATATCAACGCTCGCACTAGTTCTGGATTGGTGTTAGACTTTATTTCTACGGCTATTCGCAAGCCGTCTCGGTCGGATTCATCTCTCAGTTCGGCGATCCCGCTAATTTTTTTGTCCCTGACTAGTTCGGCTATTCTCTCGATAGTACGAGCTTTGTTTGTTTGGTATGGTATTTCGGTAAATAGCAGTAGTGATCTACCGCCCCCCATGGGTTCGATAGTGGACCGCGCGCGCAATAGTATGGAGCCTTTGCCTTTCCGATAGCACTCTTTGATAGCCTCGCGCCCTAATATCAGCGCGCCGGTGGGAAAGTCTGGACCTGGTAATTCATCGATTATCTCCTCGAGCGACAAGTTTGTTTCGTCGAGCAACTTGCGGCAAAGTGCGCAGACTTCGCCCAAGTTATGAGGAGGTATGTTAGTAGCCATTCCGACTGCGATTCCGCCACCGCCGTTTATCAAAAGGTTTGGGATTCGTGCTGGCAAAACTCGTGGTTCCTCCAACGAGCCGTCGTAGTTAGGTTGGAAGTCTACAGTGTCTTTGTCGATATCTACCAGCAGAGCTTCGGCGGCTTTGCTTAGTCTAGCTTCTGTGTAGCGCATAGCTGCGGGTCGGTCGCCGTCGAGGGAGCCGAAGTTTCCTTGCGAGTCGATTAGCATCAAGCGCATAGAGAATTCCTGTGCCATGCGCACCATGGAGTCGTAGACGGGAGCATCTCCGTGTGGGTGGTATTTACCCATGACTTCTCCGACTATACGCGCGCACTTTCTGTATGGCTTTGTTGCTTCATATCCGCCTTCGCGCATAGCGTGTAAGATTCGTCGATGTACTGGCTTCAAGCCATCGCGTGCGTCTGGCAGAGCTCGCGCGATGATTACGCTCATTGCGTATTCGAGGTATGAACGTTCCATTTCTTCCTCGATAGTTATTGTCTCAACTGTTCCTTTCACCATGTTGTTCTACTATCCAGTTTTTGTTTCATTGATCCACTTTGCGGCCCTAGGTGCGTAGTATGTTATTACAGCACTTGCTCCAGCGCGTTTGCAGCCAATCAATTGCTCGAGCAAGCATTCTTTTTGATCGAGGTATCCTGCTTTAGCGGCGCTAGCTATGGCTGTGTATTCTCCGGAGACATGGTAGCATAAGATTGGCACGGCGAAAGCCTCCTTAGCGCGGCGCACGATGTCAAGGTATGGTATTGCGGGTTTTACGATGACCATATCCGCGCCTTCTTGTATATCGAGAGCGATTTCCCACAATGCTTCTTCGGCGTTGGCGTAGTCGATTTGGTATGTGCGCTTATCGCGTGGAATGTTTGATTTTTCGGAACGCTCTTTTTTAGATCGTGGAGCGTTTAGCGCATCTCTGAAGGGCGAGTAGAAATTTGATGCGAACTTTGCAGCGTAGCTCACCAATGCTACTTCTGTATGTTGTTGCGCATCCAAGCATTGTCGCAAGTGTTTGATGCGCCCATCCATCATGTCTGAAGGAGCTAGTATGTCGGCACCGGCTTCAGCTAAAGCGATGGCTTGTTTGGACAGGGCTTGTAGCGTTGCGGAGTTGTCTACTTGGTTGCCGCGAATGACGCCATCGTGCCCGTGTATTGTGTATGGGTCTAGTGCCACATCACAAATGGAAGTTATGCTGAATTCTTGCAGTTGTAGCAATGCTCGGCTGATAAGATTTTTTTGTCGCCAAGCTTCTTGCGCTTCAAGTGTTTTTGCTTCTTGCGCAATCACTGGGAATAATGCGAGCGCGGGTATTCCCAAGCGTTCGGCTTGCTCTGCCATTGCTGGCAGCATGTCTATGCTCACTCTTGAGACGCCTGGCATAGATTCTATTGGCACGGACTTACTTTGCCCTTCGATTACGAAGATAGGCCAAATCAGGTCTGTAGCGCTCAAGTTACTTTCGCAGCATAACTTTCTTATGTTTTCGCTATGACGCATTCTGCGCATTCGTGTTGCAGGGTATTGTCGCATTGCTGCGCTGGCGAAGCCCATTGAGTTGCCTAGCTACCTCCGACTCCGACTTGTCCGATATTTCCGAAAATGTCGTCCAGCAAATTTCTTTTTCCGCTCCGCAAGCCTTTTGTTTTGCTAGAATCCACTTTGCTATACTTGACCTTGCTAATATCGCGTAATTCTAGTGCCTTTAGTATTTCTGTTTTTTCGTCGAAGAGAAGTATCAGTATTTGTGGTTTTTTCAGTTTTGGCGAGAACTTCCCGGTTTGTTTAGCGTGCGCTCCATAGTAGTAAAAAATGTTGGTTCGATATGGGTTTAGAAGATTTGGAGCTCCTAATAATTCTAGTATTTGCGTTTTGTTTTGTTGTCCTACTTGCAATTTTTGCACTTGGCTTTGCGTAAACCAAACGCCTTGTACGCCTTTTTGCGTGCAGGCTATTAGCGAGGCTGAAGCGACTAGCAATGACGCGATAGCGAAGATAATACTTTTTGTAATATTTCTGCTAGTGAATTTGCTTTCTATGTATCTCGTGTATATCGTGAACATGATTTGTCTATCATAGGGTTATTTGCAGTATTTATGTATATGGTATTTGTAAAAAAGAAGACGCATTGAATGGAGCCTGCTAAGAATAGCAATTTATGATAAAGAGTGTATCATTGTTTTTTCGCAATTGCTGTCTCCATCGCCGATTACGCAGACACCGTATTCGACTGTCGCGCCTTTATGGTTTTAAACTTTATGAGATTGCGGTTGTGGATTCGCGTTGCGCGCGGCTGTTTGTGAGTGGCTATGTACCAGATACTGTGGATGGTCGCCTAGATTTGTTGACTTTACACCTATATCTTTATACGGGACGTTTTGCTCCGCGTTTTGATTTGGTTATTCGTTCTATGATGGAGTTTTTTGTGCGTGACTTGGACCGTTCGCTACGGGAGATGGGAACTGGTGATCTTAGCGTTGGAAAGAAGGTTAGGAATATATTGATGCGCGTTTATGGCGCTTTTGATGCCTACCGCTTATCGAATAGCCCTAGCGATTGGCACAATGTTCTTTCGAGGAATATTCCAAATTGCGATAGCGTTGCGCTTAACGAGCATCGTATTCAATTTTCGTCCAAGTTGTCTGGCAAGGCTTTGTATGAGGTTGTTGGTCGTTGTGGTAGATTACCATCGTCTAGTAGTATGAGGATTAAAGCTCTAGATTAAGACAATCGCTTGCTTTTTTGTTTGTGCGGGTTAGACTATGGTTCTTGTTATCTCGTGAGTTACTTATGTTGATTTTTTTCGCATAAATTTTTTATGAGGTTAAGGTATTTTATAGCCACTGATTTTTAATTTAGGATTTATTACCATGGCAGTTCCGAAGCGAAAGATATCGAGGATGCAGCGAGGCAACCGCCGTTCGCATAATAGTTTGCCAATAGTGCGCTCGCGAGAATGCCCAAATTGTGGTGAGGCGGCGTTGCCGCACCGTATGTGTGCTACTTGTGGCTACTACCGTTCTCGAGAGGTTGTCGCCAGTCGCGACACTTGATATTGATGCGTGAAGGCGAAGCGTTTTCGGATTTTAGCTCGCGCCCTCCGCGTATTGCGTTGGATGCAATGGGAGGCGATGGAGCGCCGGGCATTGTTATAGATGGTGCTCACCGAACAGCTCAGCGCCTGCCTGATTGTCGTTTTTTATTTTTTGGTCGCTCGTCTGTTATTGCACCATTGTTAAAGTCTCGTCCTTTTTTATCTGCTCGTAGCGAGATTTGTCACACTGAGAGTGTAATAGAGGCTGGCTTGTCGCCTGCGAAGGCTTTGCGTACTGGGCTGGATTCTAGTTTAGGTTGTGCGATTAAGGCTGTAAGGGATGGAGAAGCGGATTGTGCTGTTTCTGCTGGTAATACAGGAGCTTTGATGGCTTTATCTAAATTTATTCTTCGCATGCTACCTGGTATTTCGCGCCCTGCGATTTGTTGTTACTTTACGAACCGCCGATCAGAGACGGTTTTGCTTGATTGTGGAGCGAATGTTGATTCTAGTAAAGATATGCTTATCCAGTTTGCACTTATGGGAGATTCTTTTGCGCGAGCTGGATTGGGTCTTTCTCGTCCGCGCATAGGATTTATTACCATGGCAGTTCCGAAGCGAAAGATATCGAGGATGCAGCGAGG
>JABAAW010000089.1:277-520 GCA_014238535.1 Alphaproteobacteria bacterium | reverse complement strand
CTCACTGTGGATGCGGAGGAGGCGGCGCGCTCGGATTTGTTGCTATCGGTTTTTGCGGCGAGCTTGTCAGCATTAGACAAGGAGGACAGGGAGGCTGGCAGAGATAATGTTGGGGAGCGTTGGAACGGCATCGGTATAGTTTTGCAAGCGTATCGCACGAACACTTTGCGGAGTCTGGACTATGTTTATGCTTTGGCACGACGCTTTAATCGCCATATTGCTATCAGGCTAGTTAAGGGTGCC
>JABAAW010000089.1:0-267 GCA_014238535.1 Alphaproteobacteria bacterium | reverse complement strand
ACGGACTTATCCTATTTGGTCTGTGTGCGGAGATTGCTTTCGATGCGCGATTTTATATTTCCGCAGTTTGGAACGCATAACGCGCATAGCGCGGCGTCGATTTTATGTTATGCGCGCGCCAGCGACCAAGGCTTGAGTCAAGGTTTAGGACAAGGGAGTAACTTTGAGCTACAGCGTATTCACGGTATGGGTGATATGTTGCACGATCAGTTGCGCGAGCGTTACTTGGGAGCTGGTGATTCTTCCGATTTTTCTTCCGATTCTTCT
>JABAAW010000088.1 GCA_014238535.1 Alphaproteobacteria bacterium | reverse complement strand
AATATATGGAGAAATCGTCTGGTCTGTCGAAGTAGTCGGTTATAGTTACGCTTTGTGGGTTTCCTGAGGTGGAGGTGACGGATATTACGAGGTTTTGCCCGTCTCTTGCGAATTCGCTAAAGCTTTCTGCACTGTATATTCCTCTATCGGTGCTTCCGAGGATATAAGATACGAAATATATTGCGTCCTGCCCGCTTGTATCGATGATTGTATGTGTATCTGTGACTGGACTGCCCCACTCTCCCCATCCAGCGATTCGATAAGCGTTATCGCCACTGCTACCGGATAGGGTTGTTGTGCTTGCGTAGAAAGTTTGAATGTTATCGAAGGTCCTATCGCCGCCGTTGCTACTGGTGCTTGTATCTGGCGGAGTAGTGCCAGTATACTCTACGATGTCGGTTGGCTCTATTTCTACCCAATCGTATCCTGCGCCGCTAGGCTCTGCGACATAGCTTGCGGTGGGGTCTACATCGTAATATATGGAGAAATCGTCTGGTCTGTCGAAGTAGTCGGTTATAGTTACGCTTTG
>JABAAW010000087.1 GCA_014238535.1 Alphaproteobacteria bacterium | reverse complement strand
ATCCAGGCGCGAAAAGCGAAACGCATCGCTACGACCTTATCTAACGGGATTGCGAGGATTATACTCACTTCATTGACAAAGAGCCAAAAACTAAGGTAGTATAGAAGGCATCTTCGTTGATACTTTATAGAGGGTGCTACACTAGATGGGGGAAAATATAGGTAATGTAATTAAGATTATAGGTGCAATTTGCGCTACACTTGGATTAATCGGCGGTGCTGGAGTCTGGCTGGGCATGGTGCATTCTGATACGAGTCAGAACAGCGAAAGCATCGCTGCCATCAAAGAGGATTTGTCGTATATAAGGTCTGATCTGACTGATTTAAAAGAAGATGTTGCTACAGTGAAGAGGGATGTGAATATACTAAAGGAAGATGTTTCTGTCTTAAAGGTAGATGTAACCACCTTGAAAATAGACGTTGGAGCCATCAAGGGTAAATTGAACTTGGCAGAACAGCCAGCGAGTCTATAGATAGCAGAGAGCCTATTAGGCTCACATATTAGTATAGGATACAGCGTCTACGAAATTAGTAACGC
>JABAAW010000086.1:427-539 GCA_014238535.1 Alphaproteobacteria bacterium | reverse complement strand
GGAATACCAATTCACTATATGCAGGCAATCCCTTAGCAATCAAGTTTGCAAAAAACCGCATGGAAAAATCTTAAAAATTGGCCATTTTATAGCCATTTGAAAATGGCATTCA
>JABAAW010000086.1:141-417 GCA_014238535.1 Alphaproteobacteria bacterium | reverse complement strand
AGTATCTCAAAAATTGCCAAAAACATCGTTCGGAATGGGAAATTTTTTCAAAAACATCTGGTTTTATGTTCATTTTAAGGTATGTTTGAAAATCTTCATTTTTGTTAAAATTCTCATTTTTTGCGTTTTTTTGCAAATTTTCCATGAAAAAACAAAAATATTTAGGAATACCAATTCACTATATGCGGGCAATCCCTTAGCAATCAAGTTTGCAAAAAAACGCATGGAAAAATCTTTAAAATTGGCCATTTTATAGCCATTTTAAAATGGCATTCA
>JABAAW010000086.1:0-131 GCA_014238535.1 Alphaproteobacteria bacterium | reverse complement strand
AAGTATCTCAAAAATTGCCAAAAACATCCTTCGGAATGGGAAATTTTTTCAAAAACATCTGGTTTTATGTTCATTTTAATGCATGTTTGAAAATCTTCATTTTTGTTAAAATTCTCATTTTTTGCGTTTTT
>JABAAW010000085.1 GCA_014238535.1 Alphaproteobacteria bacterium | reverse complement strand
CCAGCTTGCTCAACTCCTGCTGCGAGTGGTATGAAAATTCATACAAAAAATGATAAAGCCAAGTTTGCTCAAAAAGCGGTCATGGAGTTTTTATTGATTAACCACCCTTTAGATTGTCCTATCTGTGATCAGGGCGGAGAATGCGAACTTCAAGATGTTGCAATGGAATATGGCTCGGATGTTTCGAAATTTAATGAAGGAAAAAGAATCGTTCCAGATAAAGGCATTGGCGCTCTCATTCAAACAGATATGACAAGATGCATACACTGCACCCGCTGCGTAAGATTTGGTGCTGAAGTCGCTGGTATTGTGGAGATGGGTGGAACCGGCAGAGGCGAAGGTGTAAAAATTGAACCTTTTTTGACGGAAGGTATTCAGTCAGAGCTTTCAGGTAATATGATTGACGTTTGTCCAGTGGGCGCTCTCACTTCAAAGCCTTTCAGGTATGAAGCAAGAACTTGGCAAATGAATGCAGTTCAGAGTGTTGCTCGACATGATTTGGTTGGCTCTAATATCTTTACGCAATCATACAGAGGCAAAGTGAAGAGAGTCGTTGCTAGAGACAATGA
>JABAAW010000084.1 GCA_014238535.1 Alphaproteobacteria bacterium | reverse complement strand
ATTGTTTTCAGTATAATGTCAGCTTCCTTATAAATATCTTTTTTTGTAAAAAAAAAAATTTTGGGGAAAAACATGCTTTTTTTGCCCAAAAATTTCAAAAAATTGTGAAAAATTAAAAAAAACAAAAATTAAATCTCACGAAAAAAAAAAAATTTGGCGCATAGAAATTTTTTGAAATCGACATATGTTTTAGATATTTTGACGATATAAAAAATAAAAGCAAAAAAAATATATGTTTACCGTTTAGTTTTTTCGTTGTGAGGTGAGATTTCACGAACACTTGTTTTGCACTTTAAAAACGAACAAAAACTCGAAAACGCCTTCTTTTCAAGTACGTACCTCCGACGTATCTTAAAAGGTTAATATATAGAACACCCCATATTTTCCTTGGACAAGGTCAGATTTCAGTAAGTAAGACTTTTATTTTCCCGATTTCATTCAATGTATCCGATTTTGGCGACATAACTAAAATATTTGCTATATTCTGAAATTTGACCCCCTACACTTAGTACGAAACTAAAGTGCTTGCTGTTGACTGCCACCTTAGGACAAGGGCTTCAAAAGTTGTCCGAATTGGGGA
>JABAAW010000083.1 GCA_014238535.1 Alphaproteobacteria bacterium | reverse complement strand
GAGCAGTAAAAGCCTCCATTTCGAGCAAAGTAATCAACGACTCGCCGCGCTCGATCACAGTTGGAACTTCGAGTAGTGCTTGCTTTTCGCTTGGTGCAAATGGGCAGAGTATAGAGAGGAGGTTGATTATTTCTTCATCTCCGCATGCTAGTAGTGCGGCAAGGTCAAAATCAGAGGGTAAGATATCGCGTGCGCTGTGACGTAAAGATTTCTTTAATCGTTCTCGCTCTAATCCGACGTCTACAGCCGGCGGTGATTCGTCCAAGGCGAAGTCTTGTCCATCAATAATAAACCTCCGATAACCACCTAGCGCTAAAGGTTGTTCGGTGATAGCGCGGAAACGCCGTAGCCCTTTCAAAATTATGAAATAGCGTTTATCTTCTAATTCATCAAAGCGCACTATACGACCTGAACAGCCTATTTCGTAAAGTTCTCCACATTTATTGCGTGGTTGTAACATGCCGATCAAACGATCAACCGATAGAGTGTCTTCCACCATAGCTATGTAACGCGGCTCAAAAGCCATTAACGGTAGTCGTGCGTGAGGTAGTAACAAGGCACCCGTAAGGGGAAAAATAGGTAGTTCGCTCGGAAAATAATCGCTCACGCACGCTCCATTT
>JABAAW010000082.1 GCA_014238535.1 Alphaproteobacteria bacterium | reverse complement strand
GAGCAGTAAAAGCCTCCATTTCGAGCAAAGTAATCAACGACTCGCCGCGCTCGATTACGGTTGGAACTTCGAGTAGTGCTTGTTTTTCGCTTGGTGCAAATGGGCATAGTATCGAGAGGAGGTTGATTATTTCCTCATCTCCGCATGCTAGTAGTGCGGCAAGATCAAAATCAGAGGGCAAGATATCGCGTGCGCTATGGCGTAAAGCTTTCTTTAATCGCTCGCGTGCTAATCCGACGTCTACGGCCGGCGATGATTCGTCCAGGGCGAAGTCTTGTCCATCGATAGTAAAACGCCGATAACCGCCTGGTGCTAAAGGTTGTTCGGTGATAGCGCGGAAACGCCGCACTCCTTTCAAAATTATGAAACAGCGTTTATCTTCTAGTTCATCAAAGCGCACTATACGACCTGAACAGCCTATTTCGTAAAGCTCTCCAGATTTATTGCGCGGTTGTAACATGCCAATCAAACGATCAGCCGACAGAGTGTCTTCTACCATCGCTATGTAACGCGGCTCAAAAGCCATTAGCGGTAGTCGTGCGTGAGGTAGTAACAAGGCACCCGCAAGGGGAAAAATAGGTAGTTCGCTCGGAAAATAATCGCTCACGCACGCTCCATTT
>JABAAW010000081.1 GCA_014238535.1 Alphaproteobacteria bacterium | reverse complement strand
GGGCTAGTGCTTGCGGAATACGAAAATCTCCGCAGCCTGTAAAAAATATCGAAAAACCTCAATACCCACCACGATAAAAACAAACTCGAAAAAAACAATTGTCTAAACATAGTCCAAACTCTAACTCATACTATACATAAAAATTTGCCGCAAAACCTAACCAGCTCTCTGCCAATAGGACTGACCTACTGCAAAGATAGGCTAGCCTTCGATGGACAAGACTTGGCTGAACTCGCCGAGAAATTCTCAACACCGCTATACGTATACTCCCAGAATATTCTGCAGGAAAATGCGAGAAAATGGTGCCAGGCAATGTATAAAAACTTCCGCGAAAATGGCGAAGTCGCATACGCCGTAAAGGCTAATGACCGAATTAGAATCCTGCAATGCCTCGCAAAAATAAACAGCGAAAACAATATCGGATGCGGCGCCGATGTCGTCTCGCAGGGTGAATTGCTACGAGCATTGGCGGCTGGAATAAATCCTCAGAAAATAGTCTTCTCGGGATGTGGAAAAAGCGAGCAAGAAATCGCATGCGCGCTTGATAATCGAGTCAATCATATAAATGTCGAATCAGAAGCTGAACTAATGCGTCTGAGCCAAATCGCAAGTCAAAAAAATATCATCGCAAATGTATCTTTG
>JABAAW010000080.1 GCA_014238535.1 Alphaproteobacteria bacterium | reverse complement strand
ACTAAAGACGATAAATTGCTTGCAACAAATCGTTTGGCTATTCGCTCATAGATAAGGCGATTGGCTAAAATACGAATACAAGCGCATCTTAGGATTCCTTCGCGCTCGCTCGTGCTTCCTTGCGCAAGCTCGCTTGGGAGGCACGCTCGCTTGGCGCATGTGATACGCTTTTCGCACGCAGAAAACTAAAGGTAGCAAGTCATCTGGCTATTCGCTCATAGATAAGGCGATTGGCTGAAATACGAATACAAGCGCATCGAGGATTCCTTCGCGCTCGCTCGTGCCTCCTCGCGCAAGCTCGCTTGGGAGGCACGCTCGACGGGCAAGCCCGTTTGGCGCAAGCCTGTTTGGTGCAAGATACGCTTGGTGGAGCAAGTCCGTTGGCGCAAGATACCCTTTTCGCACGCATTAACTAAAGGCGACAAATCATTCGGCTATTCGCTTATGGATAAGGCGATTAGTGTACCGCCCATAACAACCATAACAACAAGACTGTTGCTTGCAACAGCCACTAGCAATCAATAGGCGAACTGCTAGGTGAAAAACTAGATGTCCTGCCTAGCTATCACAAAAAGCATTATCATAATTTTATTGGCTATCATACGAATAGAAATGCGCCTGCACTCGCTTGTGCTTCCTTGCAGGC
>JABAAW010000007.1:4941-51252 GCA_014238535.1 Alphaproteobacteria bacterium | reverse complement strand
GGTCGCACCAGCAGGAGAAATCGTCGCAGGGGGAGTCTCATAGTTCCTTCTCATGATTTGCCTGCTAATGCTACCATCAGGATATAACTCTCTAGTTTCAACACGAGAATCTATAATATTTAGTAAATCCTCATCAGAAAACCTATCTAAACGATAGACCACATTACCGCTACCATCGTTAGCAATTATCTCAGTCCGACGCGCATACTCAGTCAAATAGGGAGACCTACCCGCATACAAACTTTCCGTTGTGATAGTAGTTACACTAGGCTCGTTATCCCTAGTTTCTTCCGTAATACGAACCTGTCTATTCCCAGGTAAAAGCGTAAGCTCTACCAAAGTAGTTACCTGGACTATATTACCTTCAGCATCAACCTCTTCTTCAGTTTCTAATGCCTTGATTACTTCCCTAACCTCTCCACCAGGGACAGCATTACCCGAACCATCAACCTCGATCATTTCTACAAGCTCGGTTACAGCGCGACCCTCAATATCCGGAAACTCGCCAGCAACAATATCGCGACTAGTTACGCTATAGTGCGCAATATCTCCCGATACAGTATCCTCAATAGTAAGAGTATTCTCTCTGTTAACTCCACCCGCAGTCGAAGAATCAATAGAAACCTCAGGGCGAGAACCACCACCGCCAGAGCCACAGCCTTCTAAAAAAAATGCCAGCGCCGTCGTAGATAGCAACGCGCTCAAGCGCAATGAGCGCAAGTTCGAGCGCGACGCACGCGATAACTTCGATTCGTCAACATTCTCAATAATGTAGTCTTGCTGTAGCACAGCACCTTTCTCCTATACCCAACCATACGCAAACAAATCGCATGACAGAGCCTGAATATAACGAGTCACACACACAAAACAACCGACCTCAAACAAAAAGGCAGATCAAAAAGCCTGCTCGCTACCTATACATAAAGCCAAAATAGCTAAAAGTAATAACCAGTAGCCTATAACTCGCGGAGCCATTCTGCTCCAAACCACGGACACAGAGATGGCGACTCAAGAAAAATCCAAGTCCATCTCTGCTGTTTCTTCCTGCCCCATAACTAGCATCAGAGTCTACACGCTTGCAAAAACCAACAACAAGCCTTCCCATACAGCAAACACACATTACACACAAATGTATTACACCATGTAGGGACGCTATAGCAAATAAATACGATTGTCAAGACTATTTTTACGAAAGTATAATCGATATTGGGTGCTCGATAATATTCTTAAACGAAGCGCATAACTGGGCTCCAATCGCTCCATCAATCGCCCGATGGTCAGCAGATAATGTCACATTAACACGCTTCTCAGATACAATAGTGCCATTCAACTTATCGCGCACAAGCACATCCTCCGCCGCTCCAATAGCAAAAATCGCCGCCTGCGGGGGATTGATAACCGCCTGAAAATTGCTAATGCCATACATTCCAAGATTCGATATCGTAATCGTTCCGCCACTATATTCGTGCGGCTGTAGGCTACCTTCGCGCGCGCGCGTAATCATAGAACGCAACTCTGATGATACTACATCGAAGGGCTTGGCAGCCGCATCGCGAATAATCGGAGTCAATAAGCCTCCCGCTACCGCTACCGCTACCGCTACATCAACACGCAAAAATTGCTTCAAGCCTTCTTCTCCCCACGCAACATTCGCATCTCTACAATCGTTCAGCGCAAGCGCAAGACCTTTTACCAGCAAGTCGTTCAAAGATACCCTAAAAGGTCGCGACGAATTTGCCTTGTGAAGGTGCTCGTAATGATGGTTTATATGCTCGCGGAGCAGTAGCAGCGAATCCAAACGGCAGGATACCGTCAGGTAAAAGTGGGGGATAGTGCTTTTTGACAAACTAAGACGCTCGGCTATAACCGAGCGCATTGAGGAATGCTCGCGTAACTCAAATGGCGTTTCAAGCGGAATCTCAGAAAAATCTGGCAAAGCTCCAGTACCTCCACCAATCACTCGCTCAACATCCGCTAGTACAATACGACCTTCAGGACCACTACCGCGAAGCTCAGCGATCGCTATACCAGACTCGCGCGCTCGCGAACGAGCCCGCGGGCTCGCAAAAACACGCGCAGCGCGCTCATACCCTCCTGCTCCATCTATCGGCGAGGAAACATCCGCAGCTACTATCTTGCCGTGCGCACCAGTGCCCATAACTCCCGTTAGCGAAACCTTATCTCGCTCCGCAATACGCCGTGCCAATGGACTCGCGTAAGGGGGACTCGCGTGGGGAGGGCTCGCGTGGGGAGGACTCGCAGACAAGTTTGCAGACTGCTTTGCCGAAGCATTGGTATTGGTATTGGTATTCGCTAGCGATGGGGCAGCTGACTCTTCATTCGCAACCTTCGAAGGTGTAGCTGGAACAGGTCGTTCTTGCTTAGCTCCGTTCTCGTCTTTGCCCTCCGATGCCAGCTCTTGTGGTTTCTCTTGCTGCTGTTCTTTTAAAAATTGCTCAACCGCATCATCCCCCTCGCCTTCTTCCAATAGCAAGGCGATAGGGGTGTTGACCGAAACATTCTTCGTCCCCTCCGCTACCAGCAGCCGCGCAACCGTACCATTATCAGCACTCTCATATTCCATAACAGCCTTGTCCGTTTCGATCTCAGCCAGCAGAGTTCCAGCATCAACCTTCTCTCCTACTTTCACGCACCAACGAGCAAGCGTTCCAACCTTCATCGTCGGGGAAAGTGCAGGCATGCGTAGCGCTATCGGCATAAAGAAAAAAACCTCAACTGGCAGAACCGCCAGCGCGTGCGTTACTAAAACCTTTGTTGCAAAGCTCCATCGCTCCGCGGCATATCTTCTCAACCGACGGCAACGCAAGCTCTTCTAGGTTGCTCGCATAAGGTAGTGGCACATCCTCCGCCGTAATACGCATAACAGGAGCATCAAGCCAATCAAAGCCTCTCTCGTTCATTTGCATCGCAATCTCGCTTGCAATACCCGCAAAACCCCAACCTTCCTCAACTACAAGCATGCGGTTTGTCTTACGCAAAGATTGCAACAAACACGCGCTATCTAACGGTCTCAAACTGCGTAGGTCGATAACCTCGCAGTCAATAGAATCCTTGCGTAACAACTCCGCCGCCTGTAGACAAAAACCAACCATGCGCGAAAAGGCAACAAGCGTCACATCCGCTCCAGTCCTAACAACAGAAGCTTTACCCATAGGCAAAATTACATCATCACTAGACTCTCGCTCCATAGGGAATTGCTGACCGTAAAGCAGCTCGTGCTCAAGAAAAACAACCGGGTTGTCATCGCGAATCGCAGCCTTCAGCAAACCCTTCGCATCTAGAGAAGAATAAGGCGCCAATACCTTCAGACCAGGGCAATGCGCATACCAACTAGCGTAGCATTGCGAATGTTGAGCTCCTACTCGCGAAGCTACTCCATTCGGTCCTCGAAAGACAATCGGGCAGCGCAACAAGCCGCCAGACATATAGCGAGACTTCGCCGCCGAATTTATAATGTGGTCAATCGCTTGCATCGCAAAATTAAAGGTCATAAACTCAACTATCGGGCGCAAGCCAGAAAACGCAGCTCCAACTCCTATACCACTAAAACCTATTTCGCTTATCGGGGTGTCGCGAACTCGCTTCTCACCAAACTCCTCCAGCAGACCTTGACTGACTTTGTACGCTCCTTGATAGTGCGCAACCTCCTCGCCCATCAAAAAAACTCGCGAATCACGACGCATCTCCTCCGCCATCGCATCGCGCAAAGCTTCGCGAACACTCTGTTGCGATAAAGGTTCTTCTTCCGCTACAGGCGAGGCAGAAGGCAGGGGCGCAGAAGATAGCAAATTCTTCAATCCGCTACACAAGGCGCTAGATTAGAGGCGCCATCAGCAGCCGCAGCAGCATCCGCATACACATCCTCGTACAGCGCAGTAGCACAAGGTAAAGCCGCAGTCGTAGCAAACTCCGCCGCCGCTTTCATCGTATCTCGCACTTCACTCTCGATAGTCTTAATCTCATCCTCACTCGCCCAGCCCTCTTGTAGCAAGCGCGAACGCTGACGTTCAATAGCATCATGGCGCTCGCGCATCCCCTGCACCTCCTCCTTCGTGCGATACTTCGCAGGGTCAGACATCGAGTGACCACGGTAACGATAGGTCTCCATCTCCAATATGTAAGGACCTCGCTTCCGACAATGTTCCAACGCATTCAAAGTCGCACTCCTAACCGCAAGCACATCCATACCATCAACCTCCTCCCCTGGAATGCCATAGGCACGACCGCGCGCCCATAAACGATGACCATCTTGCGTGGTGCCAGCTGCCGCTCGCTGGACACTCGTACCCATTCCGTAACGATTGTTCTCAATAATGTAGAGAACAGGGAGATGCCAGAGTGCCGCAATGTTAAAAGCCTCATAAACCTGACCTTGGTTCGACGCTCCGTCACCAAAAAAAGTCGCGCACACACCTCCCGTCTCTTCATAAAGGTGACGCAAAGCTATACCCGTGCCTAAAGGAACTTGCGCACCAACAATGCCATGACCTCCGTAAAAGCCAGCATCCGGCGCAAATAGGTGCATAGAACCACCCTTACCGCCACTACAACCGCTCGCTCGACCCGTAAGCTCAGACATAACATCCTTTGGCGAAACTCCGCACGCAAGCATGTGACCATGCTCACGATAACCCGTAATCATGCTGTCCTGTTCTTCTAGCGCATCCTTAACGCCAACTACTACCGCCTCCTGACCAACATACAAGTGGCAAAAACCTCCTATCTCTCCCATCCCATAGACCTGACCCGCGCGTTCTTCAAAACGACGAATCTCAAGCATCCTACGAAATAAAAAAACCGCACGCTCCGCTGAAACCTTCTTCACTCGCTGAGACTTCTTATGCGAAGAAGCAGATGCCTTCCTGCTCGACGCTTTCCCGCCTCCCATATCAATAACCTTATTCAGAGTAGATATTCCTTCATCGAACTTCAGGCGCAATAGGTAAAATCAAAACAGTCTCATCCTCGCGGACCATCTTCAACTTAGAGCGCGCAAGATACTCTAGAAAATCTACACCAATAGCACCATCTTGCAAGCGCGAAATCTTATCCTCAAGCTGACGACGCTCAAAACGCAAACCCGCATACTCGCTATGCAAGCGCGATTGATACAAACGCAAACGCGATAACTCCGACAAGCGGTTCTCTCCATAAAATAAGCGGTAGCCTATCGTCAAGCAATAAACAAAAAGCAATAAAAGAGCCCAGTTACGCAAAGACAATAGCGGAAAGCCAGACAAGAGGCGCAAACCATTCACAATAAACAGATTGAATCACGCTTCAACATAAAAAGCAAAGCAAAAATCAAACACCCATAGTAGCAGAACTCTATATCAGAAATTTTGCACCATAACTATAGCCACTAATAACAACCTGCTACATAGACGCTGTTGCTAATACAAATAACTTGTTATAAAATGCTCGCATACCCAGACTGCGATATAAATAACAAAAGCAGGGGCGGAAAAACACAGTAAATAACTACTAAAAGTAACCCTATAATATAAAAATAATGGAGTATTTGTTAAAGGTCGAAGAACTGCACGCTCGCATAGCAGACGATGACGATAATCCAGATAGCGAGCACGCAAAAGGAATCTTACGGGGAATATCATTAAATATACCTAAGGGGGAAGTGCACGCAATTATGGGGCCTAATGGCTCCGGCAAAAGCACGCTCGCAGGAGTGCTCGCAGGTAGAGAAGGTTTCGAGGTTGAGGGAAAAGTGACCTTCGACGGCGAAGATTTACTCGCTCTCGAGCCAGAAGAACGAGCACACAAAGGACTGTTCTTAGCATTCCAATACCCAATAGCCTTGCCAGGCGTGCAGGGAATGCGATTCTTGGGCGAAGCTCTAGACGCACAAAATCGAGCGCGGGGCGAAAAACAAGAAGATAAAATTAAACAAGTCAAGCGTGTCAGAAAACAAGCGCAAGAATTAGGAATCGACGAAAGCATGCTGAAACGCGCCGTCAATGACGGGTTCTCAGGTGGTGAAAAAAAACGAAACGAAATGCTACAACTCGCCGTGCTAAAACCCAAATTGGCAATCTTAGACGAAACCGATTCAGGACTCGATATCGACGCTATGCGGAGTGTCGCAAATGCACTACAAAACATGCGAGATGGAGAAAGAACCTTCCTAATCATTACTCACTACCAACGCTTACTACAATATATACAACCCGATAGGGTGCATGTACTACTAGAGGGGCGAATCATACAATCAGGCGACAAATCCCTATGCGAAAAACTCGAGGAAACAGGATACACCGCGTTACTCAAAAAATACGAAGATGATGAAGGGCAAGTGAATGCTTACCTATAATACAAAAACGCAGGCATACCCCGCACCTATACTACCTTCTCTGCCAAATGGCTTGCTGCGTGAAAAAGGCGACGCGCGTGAAATCATACTCAAATACGGATTACCTCAGCACCGCTCGCCTTGCGCCGAAGCATGGAAATACACATCGATTAAATCTTTGGCAAAATACTCGGTGACGCTACCGCAAAAAATCTCAACCACAGACGCAAAAATAGTAGAGCAGCAATTGCTCGAAAGCACGCCATACATCAATAACTTCCCCGACGCGCTAAGACTGTTGTTTATCGACGGGCATCTTCATACAAAAAAAGACATAACGCCATACGCAGGAACGCCACATGTAGACGAAAAACAGCCGATGGCCGCTTTGAACATCGCCTCTCGTTGCGAAGCTTGGAAAATTACACTCGACGAAAAAAATCCTTTCCTACATATCATCTCCGTCGAAAGCTCAGAAAAAACACCAAAAAAAAAGCAAAACCATAGTATGAACTTGTCGCAGAAGCGTCTGCGAATCGAGGTCGCAGAAAACTCGCACGCAACAATCTTACAAACATCACTAAACGCCAGCGAATACTGCTGGGCTAACGACTTCTTCGAAATAAATGTCGCGCAAGGAGCTAGCTGCGAGCATGTCGTGCTACATTCTAGCGCACCAAACAGTCACAACTTTACAAGAGGCGTCGTGAACATCGCCGAAAATGGGCATTATAAACATGTATCCGCACTACGCGGCAAAGGATTAACTCGACAAGAGGTAAGCGTTAACCTAAATGCCGAAAACGCAGCCTGCGCTCTACACGGCGCATATCGACCCGAAGGCACAGGGCATATCGACAATAGCACAGAAATCGTGCACGCAAAGCCAAACTGCAGCTCAGACGCTCTATTCAAAGGAGTCATAGAAGATCAAGCTTGCGGCATCTTCCACGGAAAAATATATGTCGCAAAAGAAGCACAAAAAACTAAAGGCTTTCAAATGAGCCGCGCACTATTACTCTCAAACCACGCGCGCGCATACCACAAGCCAGAACTAGAAATATACGCCGACGATGTAAAGTGTAGCCACGGGGCAACTATCGGAGAACTCAACGAAGAGCAAATCTTCTACCTGCGAGCGCGCGGGCTAACGCAGAAACGCGCACAGGATTTGCTACTCGAAGCATTCCTCAACGAGGCGCTTACATGCAAACACAACGAATGCCAGAAAACCCTACGCGCGCACATCTTGTAAGTAAATGAGCCTCACATCTATGACAACGCTCGAAGGTAGTGCTCGCAACAAAGCCATAGAAGATAACAACTTCCCCATACAAGCGGTGCGGAGTGAGTTCCCCGCACTTATCGATAAAAAATCAGGAAAGCAAATCGTCTATCTAGATAGTGCCGCAAGCGCGCTTAAGCCACAGTGCGTAATCGATGAAATTGCCGAATTCTACGCAACCGATTACTCTAATGTTCATCGTAGCTCGCATTCATTAGGCGAAAAAGCAACAGCTCGCTACGAAGGCGCTAGATGTTTCGTTCAAAAAACGATCGGCGCAAAAAGCCGTAATGAAATAGTATTCACACGCAACGCAACAGAAGCTATCAATCTAGTCGCTAGTAGCTGGGGCAACGCTTTCTTCGAAAAACAAAGCGAAAAAAGAAAGGCCATCGCCATCTCCGCTATGGAGCACCATTCGAATCTAATACCATGGCAGCTCCTAACTCAACGCAAAAATTGCAAGATAGTAAAAATTCCCATAAACGAAAAAGGCGAAATCGATACAGAACTATACCTAAAAATACTAGAAAAACAAAACGTCGCAATCGTCGCTATCGCACATATTTCAAACGTCTTGGGAACAGTGAATCCCATCAAAAAACTCATCGCACAAGCACACGCACATGGTAGTCTCGTGTTGGTCGATGGTAGCCAAGGCGTCCCGCACGAACAGGTAAATGTAGGCGATATAAACGCAGATTTCTATGTCTTCACAGGGCACAAGGTCTATGGACCTTCGGGAATCGGCGTCCTTTATGCTAAAGAAAAATTGCTCGAGGATATGCCTCCTTACCAAGGCGGCGGAGAAATGGTCTCGCGAGTCGAATTTGAAAAATCCACATGGAACGAATTGCCTTGGAAATTCGAAGCCGGCACTCCTCCAATCGCACAAGCCGTCGGATTAGAGGCAGCTCTAAGATTCATGCAGAGAATTGGTCTCGAAACTATCAAAAAGCACGAAGAAGCTCTCTGCAATGCAATGCTAGAAAAACTAGGCAAGGTCAAATCGCTACGCTTGTTAGGAAACTCGCAAAGACGCGCGCCAATCTTTTCCTTCGCAATCGAAAATACCAACGCTTTCGACGTCGCAACATTACTCGATAAGCAAGGAATCTGCTGCCGCGCAGGGCTACACTGCGCAGAACCTCTCATACGAGGCTTCGGCTTGCCAGGTTGCGTGCGCGCAACCTTCGCTATATACAATAGCGAAAGTGAGGGCGAGCAGCTCATCGACGCCTTGAGAAAAGCTCAACAGATGCTTTGCTAAAAATACCTATGTCTGATTTTAACCCTCCATATAACAATCCTTACGCTACAGCCGAGCCAACCGTCGCCGAAGGAACAGAGTTCGTCAGCGGCAAAAGCATAGCCGATAGCAACAGCAAACCCGTCTCGGTAGAT
The DNA here is from genome assembly GCA_014238535.1 of Alphaproteobacteria bacterium. Taxonomy (GTDB): domain Bacteria; phylum Pseudomonadota; class Alphaproteobacteria; order JABAAW01; family JABAAW01; genus JABAAW01. The sequence goes on along the minus strand of JABAAW010000007.1, from coordinate 42,235 downwards.
GCAATCATCGACGCTCTAACTACAGTCTTCGATCCAGAAATACCCGTCAACATCTATGACCTAGGCTTGATATACAAAATCAGTAAGGTAGAAGAACAACAAGGCGCACAAAACGATTGGGATATTCTGATGACTCTAACCGCACCAGCATGCCCCGTCGCAGGAGAACTTCCTCAACAAGTCGCAGACGCCGCCGCAAGCATCAAAGGAGTAGGTTGCGTGCGCGTACGACTAACATGGTCGCCGCCATGGACACCAGATATGATGTCCGAAGACGCTCGATACGCAGTAGGCATGTAACAAATGCTAAAGCAGTAAATGCTAAACTAATACCTACTCATATTGAATATACAGCCTTTGGCACATCAAGCAAAAAGCAACAGCAAATAACAGCATATCCAAATAAATCCTCTTACGCCAAGCGAAAAAAAGCGCTCCCGCATACGAAGCGCATAATACCACTAGCAAACTCGGAGTGAGCAACCACATCCAGCTCGTCATATTCTCGCGGGTCGAAAAACCAAGCAATCCATAAAAAGAATCCAATAGCGTAAGGCTCGTCGGTAGTAGTAGCCAGAGCACTACCAAATACACAGCACGCGAGATCGATGTCGCTCGGCTTTCTAAAGTTTGCGCAAAACATAAAGCCGTAAGCGCTACAATTATAACCGCAGCATAAAAACGCAGTTGCGCAAGCAAGTCGTAGAGCGGCTGGACTAATATAGCGAATTGATCATATAGGGGTTGCAACAAACTTTGCATTAAAATGCCCTTCCAACAGCAAACGAAGTGATTAGTTATTGACAGAGGTATTATAATATAAATACAGCATAAAAAAACTCTAGATAAACTAGATAAAATAGCAATTATGAAAGCGGCAAAAAAAAGACCAACTATCAAAGCAACATGACCGATGCTTCACATCTAAAGCCTTCTAAACCCTCTAGTTCAAAAACAGAGCAGATAGTCGTGCTGACAGATGCCGCCGCAAAGCATCTACAGTCGTTGTTAGCAGAAAAGGCAAAAAAACAACAAGCACAAAATATTGGGGGTATGCGTCTATCCTTGAAAAAAGGCGGATGCGCAGGTATGAGCTACGAGATGGACTTCGCGCGCGAATCGCAAGAACGCGATATACGACAAGAAGAAAAAGGAGTCGTCCTATACATCGATCCTCTTGCAACAATGTTCTTAATAGGCACTGTGATAGATCACAAAAAAACAAAACTCGCTAGCGGATTTACATTCAGCAGTCCGAAAGCTACCGCGAAGTGCGGATGCGGAGAAAGCGTCAATTTTTAATGAAACATAAACTTGTGAAGACACTCGTAAATGAGTGACTCTAGACAGCGCGGCGCACATAGCGGCCGCGCTACGAAAAATCAAGAAAAACGCGCATTCTTGACGCAAGGAAACTTGGCGCGCCATATATTCCTTTTGTCATGGCCTACCGTACTAGGATTATTCGGAATATTCCTATTCAACCTAGCAGATGTCTTCTTTGTAGGAAAACTCGGTACTATTCCATTGGCCGCTATCAGCTTCGTCTTTCCTCTACTGTTCGCATTCATAACCCTCTCAATCGCACTAGGAATCGCAACAACAGCATTGGTCGCACAAGCATTAGGGGCTGGAAAAAAGAAAGAAGCTCTAATGCTCGGAAATTCAGCATTGCTACTCGCATTCATATACGGTTCGATACTATCCCTAATCGGCGTAGCGACAATTAAGCCAATCTTTCAAGCCATGGGCGCAACCAATGAAACCTTGTCCCTAATCACAACATATATGCAAATTTGGTACGTAAGCGCTCCCATGCTAACCATACTAATCGTAAGCAACCATATCTTACGCGCGCACGCTATTGCCATCTTCCCCGGCTTAGGAATGCTTGCTGCATCGATAATTAACATCATCCTAGATCCAATCCTTATCTTCGGGTTAATGGGAGTACCAAGGTTGGAGATAGCCGGCGCAGCATGGGCAACTCTGATTGCTCGCGCAATCGGATGCTTGCTAATGCTCTACGGCTTGCAGAAATATCGAATACTCGGAAAAATGCGCAAAAATCTTAAGGAACTAAAGCGCGATTTCGCTAACATTTGCAAGTTCGCTCTACCTGCTTCCGGACAGAACATCGTACAACCGTTAACAGAAATCTATGTAGTCGTTTTGCTCGCGCAATTCGGAACAGCCGCCGTCGCAACTTATGGCGTAGTAACAAGAATATATTCAATAATCTTCCTGCCATACTACGCTCTATCAATAGCATTAATTCCTATCGTCGCTCAAAATTGGGGCGGAACTCACCGAGCACGAGTAGACGAGGCAGGACGTCTAGCCGTAAAAGTCGCTCTACTATGGGGAGTTCTATGCGTTCTACCTCTATTTTACTTCTCGCCTACCATCGCTAAAGCATTCGGCGAAAGTGAAAACTTCATCGCTTGGACAAGCTTCTACTTCCGTTATGTTCCTTGGAGCTTCACATTCGCCGGAATCGTAATGTTACTCGGGGCTTTCTTCTATGGAATCGCGCGACCATTCTACGCTTTCTCTACAGAAGTCGTGCATTGGTTCATACTATATCTGCCAATCGCCTTTATCACAGCAAAAACATTCGCCGTATACGGTATCTTGCTAAGCGAAACATTCGCAAATATCTCCGCAGCACTGCTCGCATTTAGCGTATATCGTTTGGTGCGTAAGCGCGGCTTCTAGCACAATATCGCTTCGTTGTAAAAATAGCTAGAGCGCAAAACTACTGCTGCTATACAAAATTCACTCTAAATAAATATCTCACTCAAACGAGGAAAACAAAGCCTGCAAGCCAGCGCAGCCCTCTCCCGTCAACGCAGAAAGCGCATGCGCTTCACAACCACTGCTAGAGGCTAATGTCGAAATACGACTCTTCTCCGATAGGGCATCAATCTTGTTCCAAACCTCAATAATCCTGCCTCGGCAACCCAAACTCTTCAACACTCGGAGAACTTCGTGCTTTTGCTCACCGCTATTAGCCGCCGCAATATCACGGACATGCAAAATCGTGTCCGCATGCACAACTTCCTCAAGTGTCGCCGTAAAAGATTCAAACAAAAAATGTGGCAAATTCATAATAAAACCAACAGTATCAGCAAGCAATAAAGTCCTATGTCCAGGACCAACTCCAGCACGAAGACGCTTGATCTTCGTATCTAAAGTCAAAAACGGCTGCTTGCGCGTGTCTTGGCGCATAGAAAGCGGCAACGAAAGTAGTCTATTAAAAAGAGTCGATTTACCAGAATTCGTATAACCCGTAAGCGCAATAAGGTGACACGAACGACGAAAACGACGTTGGGTATCCCTATTACGCTTCAACTTCTTTATTCGCTCGTCCAAAATACGCGAACGCTTGTCTAAAAGACGACGGTCTATCTCTATCTGCCTCTCGCCAGGACCAGATAAAAAACCGCGACCGCCACGCTGACGCTCTAAATGCTGCCAAGCCTGTACTAATCGCGAACGCTGCCATTCGCACTCCGCTCGCGATACTTGAAGGCGACCCTCCTGACTCTTCGCGTTCAACGCAAATATCTCCAAAATCAAACCAACGCGGTCAATAACGCGGCAAGATAGCTCCCTCTCCAAGTTACGCTGCTGCAAAGAACTTATATCCGCGTCCAAGCACAAAACGCTTAGCTTCTCGCGTTCAACTAAATCGCGAAGGCTAGACAAATGACCCTTGCCAATCAACGCATAAGCCGTCGGGCGACGCACCCTTACAATTCGCTTCTCAACAACGCGCAACAATAATCCCGAAAAATGGCATAAAGTCGCCATTTCTTCCAAGCAATCTTGCGGCTCACGTAGCACAGAATCAGACGAAAACGGCAAAATTACATGCACAACACAAGCGAAACGAAGCCGCTCGTTACCATCGTTATCTTCCCTAATGCACCGCTACCCCTTACTAATCATCACTAATCGCCTGAAAAAACAAATAGCATATCTCAAAAATATACACAAAACACAAAAAAAAACCGACTATACGGTACAAGAAACAAGATAATGCTCTGCCATAATTACAGATACAAATATCGCCATAAAAGTAAAATTCAACTAACCGTCAGCGTCTCATCAGGTAATATCGTCGATATCGCATGCTTGTAGACTAACTGCGGATGCTCACGCCTAACCAATAATACACACAAATCATCATAACTCGCTAGCATGCCTTGCAACTTAACTCCGTTCGTCAAGTAAATCGTAACCCCAACCTTCGCATCCATAACCGCCATAAGAAATCGCTGCTGCATATTGCTAGCAACACCACCAGCACTAACAATATCCGCATTGCTATCGCTACCATCTTCTGATTGTTTAGCGTCTGACATAAGCAATTCCTCCGCTATTCTAGCAGTAGCCTATACAATGCTAATGATAGCCAATGTGCCATCATTTTTCAAACCGACACCTCTGCCTCTAGCTTCTCGCTAGGTATTGTAACAAAGCATCACAATGATTAGACAGAACTATACCCTTATGCTAATTCTCAACAAATTGCAACACTTTACTCAATACATGCAATACTATAGCATAAAATGCTACAAGCTAAATCTATAACTATAATCAGCTAAATATGCTTACTCTGTACACAAACTACAATACGCCTAACGGAATGAAGGTCGTGCTACTGCTAGCAGAACTGCAGATAGAACATAAAGTCATCGAGGTCGACTTCGCAAAAAACGAGCAGCTATCAGACGCTTTCTTGCAAATCAGCCCCAATAATAAAATTCCCGTAATCACTGAAAAAACTAACAGCGGAAACATTGCCATATTCGAATCAGGGGCAATAATGCTATACCTCGCTGAAAAAAACGAACAATTCATTCCTAAAGAAACACAAGCGCGTAGCGAAACCATCGTATGGTTGTTCTGGCAAAACGCTAGCCTAGGACCAATGCTCGGGCAAGCACACCACTTCTCAACATTCGCACCTGAAAAAATAACTTACGCTCTCGAACGATACACCAACGAAGCACAACGCCTATACAAAGTCCTAAACAAACGGTTAGTCGAAAGTCAATACCTCGGAGGAAACGAAATCTCCATCGCCGACCTCGCAGCATATCCATGGGTCAACGAAGCTCGGCACGCAGCGCAAGGAATCAAAATCGAAAAATATCCGCAGATCAATGCATGGCTACATAAAATAGCACAAAGACCAGCCATCGCAGAAGCATATCAAAAGCATCCGCAGAAGCCTCTTGCCGTAAAACATTTCCTTTAGCTTTGGCGCTAAAAAATCATAATGCAGCATTGCGCATCGCCGCCGCGCAAATAAACCCTACAGTCGGCGACTTCAATGGAAACTTCAACATCATCATGCGCGCACGCGATAGTGCAAAGCACGCCGACATAATCGTCTTCCCAGAACTCGCAGTATGCGGATACATTCCAGAAGACTTGCTATTCAATACAAACTTCCTACGCGCTTGCGAGGAAGCCATTGCAAAACTACAACGCAAAATCAAAAACGACCGCGGACCAGCAATACTGATAGGCGCACCACGGCGAGTCGTGCCGCGACGAACTTCTGCATGCATTAACAAATCCGCACTATATAATAGCGTTTTCCTAATCTCCAGCAATCCTAACGACGCTATAGCTTTTCGCGACAAAGGCTGCATTCCAAACTACGGAGTCTTCGACGAAGCTCGATACTTTAGCAAAGCACAAGAATTTACACCTATCAATTTCACAAAAATAAACCATAACAGCGAAAAAATTCAATGCAAACTCGGCGTCATGGTATGCGAAGACCTCTGGAGCAGTGAAATCGCATCGAAGCTCGCAGAAAATAACGCTGACATACTGATCGTCGTAAACGCATCGCCTTTCGAGGTAAAAAAAGACGAACAACGCATAGCTAATGCCAGCGCGTTAGTCAAAAAAACAAACATTCCTCTGCTATATGTAAATCAAGTCGGCGGGCAAGACGAATTACTATACGACGGCTCGTCATTCGCCCTAAACACAAGCGGAGAAATTATAAAAATGCCAGCATTCCAAGAGCAGGTAACTATCTTCCGCTATCAAAATAACTCAATAAACATAGAAAAAACCTCGCCAACTCCTAAAAGCTCGCATAGCAGCACAAGCACAAAAAATAGCAACGAAATCATCTACCGCGCAATCACGATGGGTATTCACGATTACCTCGCAAAAAACTCCATCACAAATATCGTGCTTGGCCTATCTGGCGGAATCGATTCCGCTCTGTGCGCTACACTCGCATGCGATGCTATCTCTCCAGAGCGTGTCACCGCCATATTCTTACCATCTCCATACACCAGTCGCGAAAGCCACGAGGACGCGCTAGAGCTAGCAAACACACTACGCATAACCCTACACAATATTCCCATCAACGAGCCCATGCAAGTAATCGCAAAAGCATTCAGTGACGCAATACATAACAATTATACAGGAATCACCGCAGAAAACGCACAAGCACGAATTCGCGCCATTCTACTAATGGCTTTCTCTAATCACACAAATGCTTTACTGCTCGCTACCGGCAACAAATCAGAATACGCTACCGGATACACAACCATCTACGGAGATATGTGCGGCGGATACGCTCCATTAAAAGACCTATACAAAACACAAGTATTCAATCTAGCACAGTGGCGAAACTCTCTCAGCGACAAGCCAATACCTACGCGAATCATAACAAAACATCCCAGCGCAGAACTACGACCACATCAGCGGGACGACGAAACCCTGCCACCATACGAAAAACTCGACCGCATACTACAATACCTCATCGAAGGAATCGAAACACCAGAGGTCAAAAAATCACTCGAACAAGAACCAGAAATCATCACACGCATTCTAGCCCTATTGCACGCATCAGAGCATAAGCGCCGACAAGCACCTCCTGGACCAAAAATAGGACAACGCGCTTTCGGGCGCGATAGGCGCCATCCGATCAGTAAACACTTCAGTAGCGAATGCTACTAGCATAGATTCAAAACAGAAATAAAAAATGGCGGCTAAAACTCAAATCGATAAAATACGACTGCGATTCGCTCCAAGTCCAACAGGGATGTTGCACGCAGGAAACGCTCGAATCGCAATACTAAACTTCCTTTTCGCAAAGCAGAACAATGGCGAATTCTTACTGCGAATCGACGACACAGACACAGCCAGATCACAAAAAATCTTCGAGAAAGCCATCATCAACGATCTAAAATGGCTCGGGCTGGCATGGCAGAAAACCATGCGGCAATCAGAGCGCATGCATATATACGCAAAAGCCGCAGATACATTACGCAAAAACAAACGCCTATACCCTTGCTATGAAACTCCCGACGAGCTCGCTCTCGCTCGTAAACTTCAACTGAAAAATAGCCAACCGCCAATCTACAACCGCGATTCTCTGCTGCCAGAAAAAAAACAGCAATACATACTCGAAGGGCGCAAACCGCATTTCCGTTTCAAACTAGAGCACAAAACCATAGCCATCAATGACCTATGTCGAGGGGAGAGCAAAATCAACTTCGCAAACCTCTCCGATCCCGTACTACTACGCGAAGACGGAACTCCGCTATACACCCTAACATCCGTCGTCGACGACGGCGAGTGCAGTATCTCACATATCGTACGCGGCGAAGACCATGTAACAAACAGCGCAGCACAATCTCAATTGTTCGAAGCGTTAGGGTTTCACATTCCACTCTTCGCACATCTACCACTAATGCGAGCGCAGGATAACGACGGACCGCTATCTAAACGCGAGGGTAGTCTATCTTTACAAAAAATACGCGAAAGTGGCGAAGTCGAAGCTCAATCGCTATTCGCATACTTAGCGCGCCTCGGAACCGCACGCATGGCGCAGGTAGAAAGCTCACAGCACGCGCTGGCTAAAGAATTCTCTTTCAGAAACTTCGGGCGCGCATCTCCCATCTTTGACTTGCACCAGCTAGCCGAAATCAATCGACGCGGATTGGCAGCTACAGATTTTAACGATATTAAAAAACGTTTGGCATCTCTACCTCTACTGAATAATGTCGACCAAGCATTGTTTTGGGAAACCTTTCGGGGAAACATCACCCATTTTGACGATCTAGCACGATGGGCAGATCTTAGCTTCTCCGATAAAGTTAAGCGCGAATTGCCTCCTAGAGAAATACGCAGCGTAATATGCGAAATGCTTACCGCTAGTAGCAGTAAGCAGGACGCAGATAATCAGTTAGTAGGGATAACAAACTGTGAAAAATTCTTGCACATACTAGAAGAGCGTTTAAAACTAAAGGGTGCAAAACTATACAGACCTCTACGCCTTGCCTTGCTAGGTTGTCCAACAGGACCTGAAGTAGCACGCTTGTTTATATTATTGGGACAAAAAACTTTAACTCAGCGCCTATGTGGAGAAAATTATTAGAATAGTTAAATTTAATTATAAGTTAATAACTTATTTATTTACTATAAATTATTCACATCTTCAATTAATTTAATAATAGAATTATAAATTTTACTCCAAGTGAAAATATCTGAATTTAAATGCTTATTGGAAATATTAATATTTAATTTGAAAAATAAAATAAATTTGTTTATTAAATTAATAGACTCATTTTTAAAATTTAATTTATTAAAAAATAAACCATCGCCTTGTAAAATATAATTATAATTTAATAACCCCTCCTGCAAACGCAACAACATAGAAAAACCTTTCCACCCGCCACTGAAACCAAATACGCTCGCACAACTAGAAAACGAGCGAGGAGCTGGAAAATCTTGCGCAACTAAAAAAGACCTTGCTAGTAGCAAACTATCGCCTCTTATATGCCTCTCTCCATTCAGAGTAAGGCGCTGCGGAAAATCCGCACACGAAAGCTCTCGCAACGATAAGCCATAGCCGCTAATTACCTCGCTATTCGCAAAATAATCTGGCAAACGCAGTCGATATAGAGAACTACTAGCATTAGGCAAAATATGCGCAATCTCCTCTCCCGTAACAACAACATCGCCAGGCTTCAAATCTCTCCTCTGGAAAACCACCCTACCCGCACGACGAGCAATCAATCGACGCAAGCGTTGCTTACCGCCATTGCCAGATAAACCAATACGATCAAACGCATTCTTAGGTAAACCAATCCTAGCATACAGCGCGTTCAGCTCACTACGAGCTCGCTCCATGCCCTCTCCCTCCTCGCGCCGAATCTGATATGTCGCATTCAATAGGGACTTCGCGTTCGCTAAAACCTTACCCTGCAAATCCTTAAGTTGCTTCCTGTGACGCGATAGCGAAACGCGGTTACGGCGCAACTCCGCTGCTAGCCCGCTACCTCCCGCCTTACTCAAAGCAGATTCCAACAGTCCCTGACGCGAAACAAGATTAACTATCTCGCCTTCCATTCCTCTAACCTGCACCAATAAGCGAGCGCGGGCCTTATGTAAGTCCTTCGTCTCCTTTTTCAGCCTGCTCTGATAGCCCGCAAAAGCACGACGTTGCTCAGATACAAAACGACCATATTCCTTGTCGAGTGGAACTCGCGCTCGTAAGTCCGGTTTCAACAAAATACTCTTCAAGCCACCGCGTTGCGATTCATAACGCGCATTCTCTACACGCTTATACAAAATAGCACGCGCAATAGAAGCCTCCGGCGGCTGCTTGTCCGTCGTAATTATCTCCGCTACTATCGTGTCAGACCTAACCTTGCTACCTACAGTCAATGGCAACGAACGAACAATACCGCCTCGCGGTGCACGAATAATGATGATATCCTCGCCATTCTCAACCTCGCTACTGTAGACACGCGGTAAAAATAACGCCACGCCTAATACAGCGATCACAAAAAGTAGTAGCGTCAAAGCGATAATTTTCGCAAGAAATGCCGTCGTAAGAACTCGCATGTCAAATAAATACCATAGGGTGCGTTTGCATAACCTAAACGCTAATGGCGCGCGAAACTACTCGCTGCTGTTCGCACAGCAAAGCGCGACTACATAGACCCAATAACTCCGCCTTCTCTGTCGCAATGATCATCGCAACTCCGCTACGCTGCATAGTATGCAAAACTCGAGCAAGCGCAGATATACCATGCGAATCCAACGAATCAACCGACGCGTCCAATAGTAGCAGACGCGGATTACGGTACATCGCCGCAGCTAGCATTATCTGCACCTTGAGCGAGTAGGAAAATCTGCTATCAAAGGCATCTACTCCCATAGAGAGAGAATCGATCAAGCCTCCCGAAAAACCACCCCCCGAGCCTGATACGCAAGCAGCTAACTTCTCGTGCACCCCAAGGCTCGTCAGTAAGTCGAGCATGCGCCTATTGCCGAAAACCTGTTCAAATTGTGTAATATTCTCCGCAAGCGTGCCCTCCAGCAATAACGCTTCCTGAGGCACATAACCGATAGGCAAACTCGTGTAACTGCTCTTCGTTGCACTCCTAGCATACGGCGCGTCAAGAAACAGCAAGCCCTCGCTTGGGTAAATACCCGCACACGCACGCAAAAATAGCGACTTGCCACTCGAACTCGCGCCTGCTAACGCGACTACCTCTCCTCTCGCAAGCGATAAGCCGTCCAGCATAAGTTTAAATCCCTCAGCTCCTGAAGGCACATACGCAAAACAGCGACCTTTATTACTCGCTTCTCCGCCATCTCCGCCATCTACTGCCCTGATAATCGTAGCAGTGCTCTCAGCACTATCAGCACTGAGAGGGCGAGGTTGTGCGCTATCGCTCGATTCTCCTCGCCCACGCGACGAGCCCACAGCCACAAAAGGCTCAAACGAGCTTAATGGCTTAGCGTAATAAGACAAGTCACGCGCTTGACGCTCAAGCAAAGAAAACACGAAGCCCAGTAACACTAAACTCGCAACAACTTCTCCCATATCAGCTCCTGCACGACCAACAAGCGTAAGACCATACAGCAAACTCGTAGCAAAGGTTATTAGCAAGCATACGCGCAGCAACAGCGACAGCACTAACGAAGTGACAATAACTCTATTCTCACAACCGCGCGCACGCGCATGCTTCGCAAGACTGCGCGATACAAATAGGTCAAAAAAACCACGCGCTCGAGCTTGCGAAAGCAACGCCGCAAAGCGCAGCGCGTTGCTAGAAAACATACGCTCTCTACCTTCTGCAGCAAGGCGCAATAGCATAACGCTAATAAAAAACAGCACCAGCGCAAATACTCCACCAAATATCAACGGCAGCGCTAATGAAAAATTAATCCAAGCCGCCGCGCATAGCCACAACACAACAAGTAGCCATTCGCCACGCACACATAACCTGCTCCAACGAACCGCGCGTTCAAGACGAAATAATGACGAAAACAACGGTTGCCAACCATAAAACAGTAGAGGTAAGAAGCGCGATTCATAACGACAAGCGCAACTCAGACGCCATAAACCAGAGAAAAAATCAAATAGCGCACACAGCAAAAGTAACAAAAACAATATCGCAATCGGAGCGTGTGTCAGAAAAGCCTCAACCTCCGTCGGCTGCGAGCTAAACAACAGTAGCACCAAAGCAGGCGCACTCAAGGTCAGCACGCCTCTAAAAAGTAATAGCACTAGCGATAGCAAGGGGAGAAAAAAACGAGCCAAAGTAATAGCAGGGGTAATAGCAAGGGGGACAAACAAAAAAATAATAGCAGTACGCTAGCAAGTGCTAATCACACCTAGCGAAGCATAGCATGAAAACTTCACCAAGGGGGGCTATAGGGGGGTTACAGCAAAAAATTACGCCAGCTAAATTACAAAAGCCATAACTGAGCAAGTCAGTCTGCCTGCCTAACAAGCGCCCATAAAGTTATGCAAAAAAGTTACTCTTGTAAGTTACTCTTGTAAGTTACTCTTGCAAAATCATTCACTCACTTGAGCCAAGTCTTTACTAAGTCTCGGACTCTAGTAGCATCAATGCATAGTCGCACTCAGCACTATTCTTCTATCTGCTATCCAAATAAACAACAAAAAGCCCCGCATCCAATAAAGGAGCGAGGCTTCCTGTAGTCCATATTCTCAAGTCCTCTCAAGCAACCCGTAAAGGATAAGAAAACATCCGCAAATTTGCCAATGCTACCCTACCCAACAGCACCCAAGTACCAGACCTTTAAACCTCTATCTCTCAAGTCAAGTCGTCTTTTCCTGATGTAGAGACTTAGTGAGACCCAATATCATAAAGGCAATTATGATAGCAAAGGGCAACGCAGCCGCTATCGCCGCAGTCTGCAAGGTCTTCAAACCTCCAGTCAGCAACAGCACCGCCGCAACAGCTCCCTCGCCAACTCCCCAAATAACCCGATGCACAACCGGTGGATTCGGATCACCCATCGACATCAAAGTATTCACAACAAGCGTGCCAGAGTCAGACGAGGTGATGAAATATGTCGCAATAAGCAGTGTTGCTAGAGTCGCCGCTAACTTCGCCAAAAATGCACTGACGTCCATCGCGTTAAAAGTCGAATAAAGAGCAAGAGTCACATCCTGATTAACAGCCTCGATTATGCCACCGCCACCAAATAGCTGGATGTGCATAGCCGTACCGCCAAATAGCGTAAGCCAGATAAACCCAAGCAAAGTAGGGACAAGCAACACGCCAGCAACAAACTCGCGAATCGTTCGACCCTTACTAATGCGCGCGATAAACATTCCAACAAATGGCGCCCAAGATATCCACCAGCCCCAGTAGAACGCAGTCCACCAGCCTTGCCAATCTCCATCCTTGTTCGCATCAGACCAAAAACTAAGCGGCACAACATGACCGATGTAATCTCCAAGATTCTGTAAAAACGAATTCAGCAAATACCTAGTCGGACCAAACGCTATGAAAAACGCAAGAATCGTGATCGATAGCCATAAGTTAAACTCAGACAAAATCCTAATGCCCTTGCCTACTCCTGAAACAACCGAAATCGTAGCTATTCCCGATATGAGCGCTATAAGCGTTACCATCGCTACATTGCTCGGAACCAGATTGCCTTCCGCATTCTCCATAACAAAAAAGCCTATACCCGTAAGATGATGCAGACCAGTCGCTATCTGCTGGACTCCTAATCCCAACGAAGTCGCAATACCAAAAACCGTTCCCAGAATCGCCATGATGTCCGCAGCATGACCAATCGGACCATATATACGATTGCCAATAATAGGATACAGCGACGAGCGAATCGTCAAAGGCAATCCCTTGCGGTAACTAAAATACGCAAGCGTGAGTCCCACAAATACATAAATAGCCCAAGGATGCAAACCCCAATGGAAAAAAGTAAGACGCATCGCAACCTGCGCCGCCTCAGGAGTTCCCGCCATCTCAGGCGTAATAAACGGATTGCTTTGCAAGTGGTATATCGGCTCCGCTATCGACCAGAATACTAATCCTATTCCCATGCCAGCGCCAAATAGCATCGCAAACCACGAAAATGACGAAAACTCAGGGCGGTCCGTGTCCTTACCAAGACGTATACTACCAAAGCGGCTCAGCATCAGCCAAACAACATAAAAAAGCAACACCGCTACTAAACCGATGTAATACCACTTCATTCCCTTCAGTATCCAACCGTTAATCGCGCCAAACGAACTCTCCGCATGTTCAGACCACGCAAAAGCATAGATTATCAGCGATAAAACAAGCACTTTCGACCACAGAGACACCGCAACATTCAATCCCTTAAGCGGACCTACCTTTGCAACAAGGTCTGTTTTCTTCACGGAACCTTTTTCATTTTTCTTCATGGATTCTTCTCCCTTTATATCTAATATGAATCCTTTTACCCAAACTCAGCTAAATATGCCAAAAATGCAAAACAAAAGCGCACAAAAAACAATATACCAAGAGGTAAACTACGCAGTAGTCTATACCCTTGCCTGTAAGAGTCAAGCACAAGAACGCTAACGCGTCAAAAATTAGAAAAACTAAAGCCTAAAAGAGCCTAAAAGCTCAAGAAAGCCGATCAGGGACGAAAAAATCTATACCTGCTCGAAAAAACGCTCAAGCGATTCGTTGATGTCTGATACCGCAGCCTGCGGAGAGCGAAATTGCCCCGAAGAAGACACCCCCGTCGATTCATCGCTAGTAGCAATAGGCAATGGCTCTGCCACACCCTGCACTCGCTCGCGGGGAACTCGACCTAGCGTAGCGTTCGTATCCAAATCAACTATCTCTAGATATACCTGCTCCTCCGAAACCGAATAGCGCAACCTTACAACAACATTCTCAGAGCCGTTCGTGCGATTAAGTACAATGTTCGCAGACGCTTGCTCATTATCATCCGCAATCCTATCTACTATCTCGCCTTGCGGTTGACCTGGGTCCTGCTGCGGCCGACCGCTACCATCACCGCTTATTCGCGCCGAAACATTAACAACCTGATCAGAGCGAACAGCACCAGGTGAATTGCCGACATCAACCGTCGGCGCAGCCGCCTGCGGAGCAGGCTGAAGAGCCTGCGCTTGAGTCACTGCTTGCGTAATCGAAATTTCTGCCATACTACTCTTTAATCCCCTTATACACCGTTCATCATTAGCATTCTGCCACAGATAACATGACAGTGGTATAATAGCATCTTTCTTGGCAGTAAATCAAGTGCTATTATAAAAAATATGCAAGATAAGCAATTAAATATAACCAACGATACCGATCCATTCAAACTCTTTTGCCAATGGTTACAAAAAGCAACCCTAGTCGAAAACGGCGAAGCTAATGCCATGGTACTCGCTACTAGCTCGGCTAAAGGAAAAGTGAACTCAAGAGTAGTTCTACTGAAAAAACATTCGCCACAAAGCTTCGTCTTCTTCACAAACTACTCAAGCCAAAAAGCACAAGAAATCAACAAAAACCCATACGCAGCAATACTATTCTATTGGCAAAAACTAGGGAGACAGGTTCGAATATCAGGAACAGTAACTCGGACAACAAGTGAGGAAGCCGACGAATACTTCGCAACACGCGTGCAAAAAGCTCAAATCGGCGCTTGGAGCTCTAAACAATCGCAAACGCTCGGCTCACGCGAATATCTAGAGGAAAAAACCAAAATACTCGAACAAAAATTCGCAGGAAAAAATATACCGCGCCCCGAATTCTGGGGCGGATTCTCCATAAAGCCTCAACGATACGAATTCTGGCAAGCCGCAAACAGCTCGCGGTTACACGATCGATTCATCTGCGAAAAAAACAATAGCAACAAATTCGCATGGCAAAGGCTGTTCCCATAAAAATATATAGCCATTTTATAAAAGCTCTTTTTGTAAAAGTTCTATTGACACAATAGCCATCAGTTGTATGGTGAGGGAAAGTGGGCCCGTAGCTCAGTCGGTAGAGCAACTGACTTTTGTAATGGGAGCATCGCTTGGAAACAAGCGACTGATAAGGCGTCAAAGTCGGGGAAACCTCAAAAAGCATAACAACGCTTGCTGGCAATCCCGAGCCAAGCCCTAGCCGAAAGGAAAGGGAAGGTGTAGAGACTGGACGGCGCACACCCTAATGCAAAGCGCAAAGGTAAAACGCAAGGGGGGAACGCAAGGGGGTAACGCAAGGGTGAAGGGACAGTCCGGACTACAAACCCATCTAGCTAATCGACCTAACCGTCGAAAAAGCAAGCGCAATAGCAAATAGAAGGGGCGGTGAAAGCCGTAGTAGTGAGTAATCAGTAGGTCACAGGTTCGAATCCTGTCGGGCTCGCTTTTACGACTCAAAAGTCGATCATACATATAAACATCTCGTAAATAGCACAAAGCCCACAAAGCCGTAGACAACTTGCAAAAGCATGAAGTGGAACGTCGATAAGTACAAGCATAACGCTGATTATGTACCCATACTCGGGCAAGATTTACTCAATCTCCTTTCTCCTAAACCCAAAGAAAAAATCCTAGATATAGGTTGCGGAAATGGAGAACTTACAAAAAAAATCTCGCAATTCAACTGTTCCGTCTACGCAATAGATAATAGTCCACAGATGGTCAAAGCTGCCAAAAACAATGGCATCAACGCGCAAGTCCTCGACGCACAAAAAATGAACTTCAATAATAAATTCAATGCCGTCTTTTCCAATGCCGCTCTGCACTGGATGAAAAATCCCAACGCAGTGATCAGTAATGTCTATCAAGCACTAAAGACAAATGGACGCTTCTGCGCAGAATTCGGGGCAAAAAATAATATCAAAACAATCGTCGATGCAATATACGCACAACTACAAAATCTTAACCTGAATGGCGATAATTATAACCCCTGGTACTTTCCAGATGAAACAGAATATAGGCTAAAACTAGAGAAAAATGGTTTTAAAGTCGTCGAAATAAGTGTTTTCGAAAGACCAACAACATTACCAACCAACCTCGTCGGATGGCTCGACACATTCGCTACACCATTCATGCAAGACATACCAACCGAAAAGAAATCCTCGTTCATGCAAGCCATCGAAAATACGCTTGCAAGCAAACTACGAAACAAAAATAACAACTGGGTCGCAGACTATGTAAGGTGTCGTTTCTTAGCAAAAAAGGTATGAATTTTAATATTCCAAAATCTTATCCACTATATCTTTCAGCTATCTTCTAATAAATATAAATACACAAATAAATTATATCAGCTGCTACCAGCCCCACTACGCCAACCCTCGACAGCCCTTGCCAATAATGCCCCCCACTTCTCTTGACCTTGCGAATCTAAAACCAAATTGTTCCTTATCTCAATACCAATACTAACTATACCACGCTTACTCGCATGGCGGGCAAGGCTGTCGCCTCGCAAGGGAGGATAAGGTTCGTTGTCGCCAACGCAATAACCCGCATCGCGCAAAAAACCCATGAAAAAACGCGCGCAATCACTATCCTCTACGCTACTAACATCGTAAATCAAGCCCGTCTCCCATACCCTAACCTCGTCAGATAACCTAGGCGTGAACGTATGCACCGAAATAATAAACTCAATGCTATCTCCGCGCTCAAATCTACGATCCAAAAAATCTTCTATTTCGCGATGGTAGGGAGCGTAAAATAGCGCAAGTCTCTGCTTGCGCTTCTCAGAGTCCAGCCGCTCGTTCAGCGGCAACAACAAATCATCGCGAATCAAATCCTTCGCATCCTCTCCCCTGTTCGGATCGATCAGTAATCTAGAGAAGTTCGAGCGAATCAACGGCAAGCGTAACTCCTCTGACAGAACACGCGCAACGCACAACGCTCCTAGGTCCCAGCCGTAATGGTCGAGCAAAATACGCTCATCAACAGTGCCAAAAGCCGCAGGTACGCGCGAGGTCGCATGATCACATAAAACTAACGTACGCAGCCCCGCTCCATCACAGCGCGAGGTTTCAACCCCCGCCACCGATTCATTCTCAATGAAAACAACCTCACCAACATCCGCTCTCGAGAGAACGCTAAACATCTTCTAAATCTCCCGCGGCAAACCACAGCGCAGCAACTTCATCTATAATATAACCACTCATAGCAGAAAATAACTTCATACCTAAAAAAATACCTGAAACAAGCTACCTGCAAAAACAAATGCTAAAGCAACTCAGAAATTAGCTCGATAAAATAATTCTCGATAAAATATAAACTAATACTAGAAAAACAAAAATAATTTTGTATAATAACAAGCTTACAGTACCCTACCAGATTAGTACTAAGTCAATCAAAAAACGTTTCAAAAAACAGATGAGCCTCGCTCGCAGACCTCGATGAAAAAACTATCTCCGACAAAAATATTCGGCATGTTTTTTGCTCCACTTGAAGCATCAGCGCATAATAAATAGGCAGCAAACATGAAAAGAAGAGTGAGCAGAAAAAAAAGCACAAACACAAGCATAGTCAAAGGCGCTGTCACTGAGGGTACGCGATGAGCGATTACTCAACACAAAATCAAGAACAAGAATTAGGCGGAAGACTCGAAGCAAGCGAAGAAGCCATGCACAGCTCGCGCGAACACGCAGCAGAAATGCAACAGCATCGGCGTAGCGGATTGGGAATCAAGTGGAAAGTCGTCTTGCCAATACCTTTGATAACGCTAGTCATGGTCGTTATCTTGGCTGTCGCATCACCTCCTTTCGTACGCTCCTTCTTAGTGCAACAAGCCGTCAAAAATGGAAGCCGCACTATCTCGCAAGTACAAGCAATACGCCGATACTATACCGCCTTCATCGTCAACGAAGCATTGGAGGCTGGATTGCAAGCAAATGTCGACCACAAGGACTCTACCGGAACAATACCTTCTCCTGCTACATTCTTGCACGATCTAAGCGAAACTTTCACACAAGAAGGCGTATTCATGAGCCTATACAGCCCCTATCCATGGCCAAATAGGCAAGACCGTACACTAAGCGAATACCAACAAAATATTTGGGAGGAACTCGTGCAATCGCCACTCAGAATAGTGGACGACTACATAGAAAACAGCATCGGAAAAACTTTCGTGCGCGTAGCTCGCGCAGATATTATGGACGAACAGGGATGCGTCGATTGCCACAATACTAACCCTCTATCTCCTAGAGGAGGATGGATACTCGGCGATACACGAGGCATACTCGAAGTCGACATCGACATAACCGAATCGCTCGCTGGGTGGAACGAAGCATCAGATACAGTCGTCCTTGGATTCGCCGCTTTCGGTTCAATTCTTACTCTAATAAGCTGGGCATGGTCATTAGGCGTAACTCGTACAATCGTGCGCATGAAAGCAATCATGCTAGACATAATCGGCGGAAAATATTCCGATACCATACCCTCAATGGGAAGACGAGACGAAATCGGCGAAATGGCCCACGCTCTAGCCGTTCTGCAAGAAAATATGGTCGAGAGAGACTCGCTGATTACATTCGAGCGTAGCGAAACCGAAGGTAAACGCGGACGCGCAGAACAAATTCAGCGAGTCGCTACTCAATTCGACGACCGTATAACAGCTAGCTTTAGCGAAATAACTAACTCCATCGAAAAACTGCATAACTCCGCTAACCTGCTCGCAAAAACAGCAGAGGAAACCACACAGCAGATAGGAGAAATGGCTGTCTCAACAGAAAAAACCGCCTCAAACATAAACGCCGTGTCTTCAGCAGGCGAAGAACTGTCAACCGCAATCAATAAAGTGCTCGAACAGGTAACTCAATCACAAGGCATAACCAAAGCCGCTGAAAATGAAGCGCAAAACGCAAACGAGCGAATCGAAACTCTCGCAAATTCAACAGCCCGAATCGGTGAGGTCGTAGACTTGATCAACGACATCGCAAACCAAACAAACCTACTAGCTCTAAATGCTACCATCGAGGCAGCTCGGGCAGGCGAAAGCGGAAAAGGATTCGCCGTCGTCGCAAGCGAGGTCAAAAACTTGGCTAGCCAAACCGCGCGCGCAACCGAAGAAATATCAAAACAAATACTCGACGTGCAAAATCAAACAAAAACCGCCGTCGACGGTATCCATCGAATAACCGACGTTATTCAAAACATGGGAACAATCTCAACCCGAGTAGCTTCAACCGTCGCCGCACAAAACGAAGCATCGCAGGCTATATCCAAAAACGCTATCGCAACATCAACCGGCACGCGCGAGGTCTTGGGCGGGTTAAACTTCGTATCAGACGCAGCAAAACGCACAGGAGAAATGGCTAGTGCCGTCTTCGAAGACGCTGAAACCTTGCGCAAACACTCCGAAAGTATGGGAAATGAGATAATTCGATTCCTAGAAACAATCAAACCGCGGCAATAAAAATTAATAATAGTATTAAAAAAGGTGGTAGTTCACAACTACTAGGACAAGAAATTCCTAAAACACAGCGTCTAGGACATAACT
Organism: Alphaproteobacteria bacterium; assembly: GCA_014238535.1. GTDB lineage: Bacteria > Pseudomonadota > Alphaproteobacteria > JABAAW01 > JABAAW01 > JABAAW01. The sequence continues at coordinate 22,463 of JABAAW010000007.1, read as the reverse complement.
ACTAAGACAAGAAACTCCTAAAACCTTCGATAAAGGGTAACATCCATCACATCCGTGCCGTGCGTAAAAACCGAGTGGAATACCCTCTGCATGCATCCACTGTCCTTATTTGCATATCGCTAAATGCAGGTCATTAGCGGTGCGACAAAGGATTGAGGCTATCATACGGGGTATATCTCGCTCTCCCAACCCACAAGAGTAATAGGGGTACTGCTCGATATACCTAAGCACAACTTTATCCATAACCTAAAACAATACTTAAAAATCTTCCGGGTGCCATAGCAAGCACACCCGCTATAATTATCCCTAGCATCGTTCCTATCATAAAATTTGCATGCCTACGGATGTGACCTCTCCTAATGCTAACCAAAGCAACAGCCATACAAATTATCGTCCATACAGATAGCAAGTGAAGCCAACTAAAACTACTCGTGTTATTTTCCCTTAGCCAAAACGAAGGAACAGTCACAAATGCCATCAATATTACCCAGCACCAACCGAATATACGATGCCGCCGAGTTCCCTTCTCCGATATAAGATTTATTAAACCAAGTACTATTGCCGATACCGCAACTAGTACGTGTATCCAAATCAATACCATTACCTAAAATCTCACAATTCTTTAAACATATACCAATTCAATCAAGTGGGTCGAGAGAGCAAAGCCAAAGAAAACCTCTCACTTACTCAACCGTTACCGATTTCGCCAAATTTCTAGGCTGGTCAACATCCGTACCCTTCAAAATCGCAACATCATGCGCCAAAACCTGAACCGCCAAGCTATAGATAAACGGGTGCATAACATCTAAAATACCTAAATCCTTATCAACTCCAATCTCTCCCGCAAGGTAAGTATCTTCCAAGCATAAAACCGAAGCGCAGTCCACTAGCTCGATAGACGCTCGTAAATCTATGCCGCTCTCCTTCGCATGCGCAATGCCTCGCTTGCTAGAAAATAAAATAACATCGCCTCCCCTGCTCGAAACCTCGTGCAAGTTCGATAAGGTCTTCGAAAACCACCGATCATACGGCGCTAGCGCAACGATCGGTACCGTGTCATCTACAAGGGCTATCGGACCATGCTTCATCTCGCCCGCAGCATAACCCTCAGCGTGAATATACGAAATCTCCTTGATCTTCAAAGCTCCCTCTAATGCAATCGGATAACTAACTCCACGACCCAAATAAAGAACATCCTTCGCATGCGAGAGAACCTGTGTCGCATGCAAAAAATTCTCATCGCCTCCAAGCAAATTCGTAAGGCATTGCGACGCTAAACCAGGCAAGCAAGACAAAGCCGAAACCGCTGTGTCCGCATCCGAATCACTCATATACCCGCGCTCGCTCGCAGCCGTTATCGCAAAGCAGGCAAGCGTCAATAATTGTGTCGTGAAAGCCTTCGTCGAGGCTACTCCTATCTCAACTCCAGCGTGCGTCGCCAGCACAACATCGCTCTCGCGCGCAATCGACGAATGCTCAACATTAACAACCGCAACCGTCCCCAAACCAGAACGCTTATACAACCTCAATGCCTCCAAACTGTCCATAGTCTCTCCAGATTGGCTAATGCACATCGCTAGTGAATCATCTCGCCGAAGAACCGGCGAGCGGTAGCGCAACTCAGACGCAAAATCAACATCAACGCTTATCTTCGCCAATGCCTCTAGCCAATACTTCGCAACTAAACCCGCGTAATACGCCGTTCCACAAGCCGTAATATGCAATGTGCGGATATCCCTAAACGCAAGCGGCAAGCGCGGCAAGCGCGGGCGACGCACCTGCGGGTCAAGTCGAGCAGCTAATACATCGCCCCAGACGCTCGGCTGTTCTAGTATCTCCTTCTCCATAAAGTGACGATAGTTACCCTTACCAAAAGCACCACTCGAAATCGTGAGAGGCTCCGTTCGCAACTCCTTCAAATCATTATCACCACCATAGAGGCGGCTACTCGATTCATCGCGGGACAGCAACGCCCAATCGCCATCTTGCAAATACGCTATGCGATCAGCTAAACCGCTCAAAGAAAGCGCATCCGAGCCAAAATAACCACCACCATCACTATCAAATCCCAACGCAAGCGGCGAGCCATGGCGCGCTCCAAGCAAAAGGTCTTCCCTATCCGCAAACATAACCACTAGCGCAAACATGCCACGCAAACGTGGTAATACATCCGCGCATACTCGCGGAATGTCTTCGCCATGGCGGGTAAGAGACGCCGTAAGTAAGTGCAGAATAACCTCAGAATCCGTATCGCTCTCAAAGCAAAAACCTTGATCTTGTAACTCGCGTTTCAAAACCGCAAAATTCTCTATGATGCCGTTATGGACAATCGCCAAACGATCATTGCTGTGCGGATGCGCGTTCTTTTCGCTCGGCACGCCATGCGTCGCCCAGCGCGTATGCCCAATGCCAATGTTGCCCGCAAGCGGCTCCTGCGATAAGACATTCGCCAGATTAACTATCTTACCCTCAGAGCGCCTACGCGAAATGCTACCTTCTGATACCGTAGCCATACCCGCAGAATCGTAGCCCCTATACTCTAAACGCCGCAACGCATCGAGTAACGAGCCCGCTACCGAACCATTGCCCATCATACCTATTATGCCGCACATCTCAAAATACCTTCTAAAACCAGAAACCTAAACTTTGCCCTTGCCAAGCGGCTTAACTAACAGAGCACTGCGTTCCAAAGCAAGACTATCTGCAGGAACATCCCTATCAACCGCACTCGACGCTCCTACCTTAGCGCCAGACCCAATCGAAACCGGTGCTATCAAACTACTATTAGAGCCTATAAACGCACCAGCTCCAATCTGTGTCGTATGTTTCGCAATGCCATCATAGTTACAAGTGATTACACCAGCACCAATATTCGCAGACTCCCCTATATCGCAATCGCCAACATACGAAAGGTGTGGCGCCTTCGCATTCGCCGAAAACTTAGCATTCTTCGTCTCAACAAAACTACCCACCTTCGCTCCAACGCCAATATCACTAGACGCGCGCAAGCGAGCAAAAGGACCAATCTCCGCTCGCGGCGCAATACGCGCCCCTTCAATGTAGGAAAAACTGCGAATCAATGCCTCCATGCCAACCTCAACTCCATTGCCAAAAACAACATAAGGCTCAACTATTGTCCCGCGACCAATAACAGTGTCGTGCGAAAGAAAAACGCTCGCCGAAGAACGAAAAAATACGCCAGAACTCATCTTCTCCGCTCGCGCTCGCCGTTGCCATATCTCCTCCGCATACGCCAATTGCTCAACAGTGTTAACGCCAACAGCCTCCTCCTCATGCGTCCAGCAAGCTAGCACCCTCTCACCATTCTCAACGCATATACGCACAAGGTCCGTCATACGCCGCTCCGCCGCTCTACCCCCAGAACGCTCAACCAGAGGCAAAGACTCTAGCCGCGAAAGCAAGGTCGCTCGGTCAAGCTTCGTCGCATAAACACCAGCGTTACATAAAGGATGTGCCAGCTCTTCACTAGTACAATCCTCATCTTCGCGGACCTCCGTTATCTTGCTCGCTGCTAAAGGCAAAGACATATCGCTAGCAACCTCAGCACCAAGCAACCTACCGTAACCGTGCGGATTAGTGCTATGAAAACCCAAAACAACTAGCGCCGCCATAAGACCCGCTCGCTCACCTCTAAGCGCTCCCAAAAGACGTTCTAAACTATGCTGCTCTACCAACGGAGTGTCAGCATTAATAAAAACTACCGTAGACGCAGAAACTCCATGCTGGTCCGCATACGAAAGCGCACAACGCGCAGCCCCTCCAGTACCATCCGCATGCTCTTGCACAACAATAATAACCTCAGGAAAACTATCTCGACAAATCGACTCAAGCTCGCTCGAAACAACAACTAGCACACGCCGCGCAACCTTAAACGATAAGCCAACAACATGCCCAAGCAAGCTAAGCCCCGCAAGAGGCTGCATTACCTTCGGCACGCTCGAGCGCAGTCGAACTCCCCTACCCGCCGCAAAAACTACCGCAAGCTCCGCTTTCAATTCCATCTAAAGTATACAAACAAAAATACAATTCTCTCTAAAATGTCATTTCCCGCTCGCAAAAAATCGCGCACAGGTGGGTGGCTGATGGGACTTGAACCCACGGCCTCCTGAACCACAATCAGGCGCTCTAACCAACTGAGCTACAGCCACCATAACCGCATCATACCTCATAATAAGGCGCTCCATCGCCTAAGTATACCTATTGCCTGAAAAGTATACCGTCAAGGTCGTTTTTTACTTGACGAGAGTCAGGACGCAAATGTATAAAGAACATAAAGAGAACAAAATTTAAAACAAACGCTCCTAATAACATGCATAACTTATGCCTATCTTGCCAAAGTAGTCTAGACGACAAAAAACATCTCGCCTTCTGCACACTTTGCGGATCCGGCCGTATATTTCGTACTAACGAAAATCTAGAACAGCTAAAGGTAGCACACATAGATTGCGACTCATTCTACGCACAAATAGAAAAACGCGACCATCGACAGTGGATAGCAGAGCCTATCGCCGTCGGAAAAATGGTCGTTCTATCCGCTTGCTACATCGCACGCATGTACGGAGTGCGTGCAGGAATGCCTATGTTCGAAGCACGCGCTCTATGCCCAATACTACGCATAGTTCAACCAACTTTCTCGAAATATCGTAGCGAAAACCTGATACTGCGCCAAGTCGTATACGCATTGAAAAATCACCATCCAAAATTACGAATCGAATTCGCTTCGATCGACGAGTGCTGGTTAGACTTCGGCACACAAAGTAACGGGAGCATTCGCAACTCACCACGCCTAACAGAACAACAAAAAATGCCTCTAACAGCTCGCAAAAAAGTATGGCAGGAAGTCTCCGCAATACAAAATAAATTCAAGCAGGAGCGCGAAATATCAATATCAGTCGGAATCGGCGAAAATAAACTACTGTCCAAAATAGCCGTACGATGCTGCAAACCACAAGGTTTCGCCGTTCTAAGCACCGCAAAAGCAAAAAACTTCCTAGCACAACAATCGCCACAAATACTGCCAGGAGTCGGAAGAGTAACCGCTCAACGCCTACGACAGCAAGGAATAACACGAATTTCACAACTCCAAGCACAACCCCTATGGGCACTAACACAGCGATGGGGACGATTCGCAGAACAACTACATAATATGTCCTTCGGAAAAGATAAATCTAGTATATTCGAAAAGTATAAGCGCAAAAGTAACTCCATCGAACGCACCTTCTCTCCATGCATCTACAACAGAAACACTATGCAAAACGAACTAAAAGGACTATGCCATAAACTAGCCCAACAATTACAAAAACGCAACGAAGCAGGACGTACCATCGTACTCAAACTACGGCGAAAAGACCTATCCATCGTCTCACGCACACGCAGCATCTCATATCCAATTTCAGATTCTAGACAAATATTCAATATCGCAGCATATAACCTCGATAACGAAATCTCACAAAGTGAAAACGAAAGACGCGGAGCAGATAACTCTATTCGCAAATCGCAGCTCGGATACCGCCTAATCGGAGTCGCCATCAAAAGTCTACAAGACAAGCAGCACAGCACAAAAAAACATATACTAGTGCAACAAAGCCTATTCTAAACACAGAAAAAAATTACAGCGCAAGCAATAGCGTATCACTTTAATGTGAATATAACAATTTAGTAATAAGTGCTACCATGTAAATATTGATCGTGGATGGTAACCCGCCAACAACGGAGGCACAAATGCTTGTAATGACAGCTGGAAATAAGCACCAACACCTGATACTAAGCTGGACGCTCGTGATCGCTTTTTTGGTTGCCATCGCAACCGGAAGTTTCGCAATGGTCGGGCTTCTCGCTCCTGTAAAACACCGCAGCGAAGCAAAAGTAGTGCTGGCATATTCACAAAACGACGTTTGGCAAGCCATGCTAGATGTAGAAACCCGCGCTCAAATGCAAAACGGATGGAGCAACCTACAAGTAATAACTCGCGACCAATATGGACCATCGCAGTGGGAAGCCGATACAAACTTCGGAAGCCGCAAAATATTCAAGCGAACCTCAACTCAACCACAGTCAACAATCATCATCGAAGCAAACTCATATGAACGAAATATGAAAATAACAACCGAATACCGAATCGAAGTGCTAGGCGCAGAAAGTAGCCGAGTCGTAATCAACCAACAACAACAAACGCCAGGATGGTACGACAGAAGCCTGCTAATGCTACACGGCATAAACTACGAGATCAAAGACACCATTAGCTATTTAAAGGAATACTTCGAAACATAAACTCTAGAGCGAGTATTAACAATCGCAGAAAAGCATACTAATTTTAATATTGCTACGCTCAACTCTAAAAACTGAGGTAGTGCTTTTCCCAGGCTAGCGCCGAGCGGAGTATCTGCTCTACAGGCTCATCAATAGGCTCCCAGTCCGAAAATAACCTGCGAAGTCTGCTGTTGTCCGCAATCAATATCGCTGGATCACCTTCGCGCGGCGGGGCTTCCTCGCAGGGGACACGCTCACCCAATACCCTTTCCGCGCAATCAATGATCGAACGCACAGACGTTCCGCAACCATAACCGCAGTTAAACAATAGCTGCTCACAACCCTCCTCTAGGAGATTATAGGCGCGTACGTGTAAGTCAACCAGATCGCTAACATGAATGTAGTCCCTGATGCAACTGCCGTCCTGGGTCGCATAATCAGTACCAAATATCTTTAGGTGCGGCTGCTGACCCGTCAATGTACGGCAAAGACTCTTGATTAGGTGAGTCGAATTCTTACCTCGCTGACCAGCACGCAATGCACCATCCGCTCCCGCAACATTAAAATAGCGGAGAATCGCAGTACGCAGAGGAAATTCTGAAGAACTCAATGCAGCATCGCGTATAATCTGCTCCGCAAATAACTTTGAGCGACCATACGGGTTGATCGGAGATAGCGGCGAATCCTCAACCGCAACACCATCCGCTGGCAAACCGTATACCGCTGCGGTCGACGAAAAAACTATCTTGTCAATCGAACAGCGGCGCATCTCGCTCAGCAAACACAAGGTCGCATAACTATTCCTGCTGTAATACTTCAGCGGAAAATCCACCGACTCCGAAACAACAACCGCTCCTGCAAAATGCAAAACACCTTCAGGGCGCACTTCCGCAAAGGTTGATCTAAGAAAATCCGCATCGCGCAAATCACCAACATAACAAGGAACAGAAGAAGGAAGCGAAGCGCGCGTAGAGTTCGAGAGATCGTCAATCACAAAAACATCATAACCTCGTTCGCAAAAGGCAAGAACAGCGTGGCTGCCAATGTAGCCCGCTCCTCCCGTAATCAATACTCGACGCGATGGCAAGGCGTTAAACTCCATAATTAATAAACATGCTCGCTAAACTATAAGCATACGACATCTTTTACCTAGCGTAAAAAAACTCTATACTCTTAATTATGTTACACGATTTCATAATACGATTCGGCAAAATCCTACTGCCAGAATTCTCAATAACTCTAGTCGAAGTAGGAATCCTGAGCGCAGAAATAATAGTCTTCTTCATCGCTGGAAAAATCTTAGAAAAAAAATCTAAACATCTTATAAAACAGCAAGACAAAATATTCAATAAAACTCTGCTACTACGATGCACTAAACTAATACCACCAACGGTCATTGCTTTAGCATTGTCATTAGCAAACCATATCGTGCACGACGTGCTGAACATAAAAAGCATGGCGTTCTTCTACGCACAAAACTTCATGCTCGTCTGGCTAACCGCACACTTCCTACTAATCGTATTAAAGCGCAATACCGCAATTTACTTGATACTACTCATCATATTCCCTCTGGCAATCTTGTTAAACCAGCAATTATGGGACAATATCCTTTTCGTTTTAAACAGCTGGACCTTCAAAGTCGGAAGCGTCCAAATATCATTCTTCCAAATCTTCAAATCTCTGCTCGTCGCCGTCTTTTTATATTGGAGCGCAAAAAAAATACTGCACATCGCCGAAAGTAATATCGACAAAGTCGAATTCATTCGACCTTCGCTACGCGCGCTCGCAATAAAATTCCTGCAAATCTTCTTATACATTATCTTCTCTCTGTGGCTCTTGAATATCATCGGCGTTCCCCTAGCCTCTCTCGCCGTATTCGGCGGCGCGATCGGAATCGGAATCGGATTCGGAATCCAGAGAATCGTCGCAAACTTCATCAGCGGACTAATCATACTGATGGAAGAAACTCTCAAAAAAAACGATATCGTCGAACTAGAAGACGCTAGCTTCGGATCAATCATAAAAACTCACGCGCGATACACCCTCGTCGAAACTTTCGACGGAAAAGAAATCTTTATACCTAACGAAGAATTTATTACTAAACGCGTAACTAACTGGACATATTCGCACAAACGGATTCGCCAATCAATTATGATCGGTGTCGCATACGAAAGCGATTTGCAACTCGCACAAAACCTGATGCTAGAAGCCGTTCAAGAACATAGCGGTATCGCAAAATCGCCAGAACCTCATTGCCACCTATTGGAGTTCGGAGACAGCTCCGTAAACTTCATGCTACGATTCTGGTTCAATAGAATCGATTTCAACATATACCTGCCACGCAGCGAATTGCTATTCGCAATTTGGCGCAAGTTCAAAGACGCAGGCATAGAATTCCCATATCCGCAACAAGACATCCATATTCGTAGTGTCTCTGACAAAAACAGCACTCAATCCATACCCATAGTAGCCAAAACTAGAAAAAAAACGTCATAACTACCTAACTACACCAGCGCGATTTAGCTCTTTCTCCGCCAGCATAAGCAAGCACCATACCCTCGCGCAAAAGAACCTTCGTAACAGAGCGTCCAACAAGCGAACCCTTGCTGCCACGCAAAGGGCGATCAATGATAACATTCGTAAGAACTCGACCATAGCGGTCATTGCGCCTAGCAACATCTCGTAAAATAACACCTTTGCCAATCAATACGCGCAAGCGATCCTTAGCCTTCTTCGCCATACGAGCCTCGTTCGCACAACGCGAATTGGGCGGAAGCTCAGGCGCATCAACATCTCGTAGCCGTATCTGCGGGGTGATAAAAATACCAGACCAAATCTCAATGCGCGCAATAAAGGTGTCACCATCAATTACGCGCAACGGAAATGCGCGGTAAATGTTACGAATCTCCTCGTCTGAGGCTAGCGCAACCGAAAAGCATAGCAAACTACATAGCGCAAACAGCATAGTAAACGCTACAACCGCCAAGCATCGCCCAACACCAGAACAGCGAGCAAAGCCATTCCTAAGCCCGTAAAAGCCTACGGGTGCGCCTTTTGCCAATCAACTGGGTTTTTGAGAAAACTACGAACATCCGACAATATCTCTGCAGAAAAATCACCGCGCTCTTCCGCCAAGCCATAGGCATCGCGCCAAGTAGCCAAAGCGTGCAGCGTGATGTTTTTTTCTCGTAATGCCGCCTCGCCCGCAGTAAAAACATCGTAGTGGAAAACAACAAACGCATCAGTCGTATCAGCACCCGCATCCCGTAGAGCTTCCACAAAAGAAATCTTGCTCGCGCCGTCGCTCGCATGGTCTTCGACTAGCAAAACATTCGGTTTCTTACCCTTCTTACCCAGCGGCATAACGCCCTCAATGCGTGCTCCCAAGCCAAAGCCTTTAGGTTTCTTACGCACATAAAGCATCGGCTTCTCCATCTTCGCAGCAAGCCAAGCCGCAAAAGGTATACCCGCAGTCTCGCCGCCCGCAATCGCGTCATAGTCCTGCAGTGAAAGCAAACTACAAGCAGCGTTCGTTACAAACGCCGCAATCTCAGGGTACGAGATAATCTTACGGCAATCAACATATACCGGGCTCTTCTTGCCAGAGGTAAGGGTGTAGTACGGAGGACCAGAAAAATTTATCGCACCAATACGCAAAAGCTCGCTAACGGTCTTGTCGGCAATCGCTCGCGCTAGCTTCGCGTTATCTTTTGCTTCTGGCGCAAAACCATTCCCCAAGTTCGATGCCAGCTCCCTAGCCCGCTCTTTCGATAATGGTTTCGTGGTAGGTTCTGCTATCGTCTCTAAACTCATCCTAACTCGTCTCAGTATGCTTTTTGTGTGTGGTGATTATAAGTAATTAATCGTGGTGATGTAAGAAAGTTATCCACATGTTATTAGATGTTATCCAACGCTGTTGCAGTGCTCTCGAGCCGTAGTTATCCTGCGCCACGAAACACCATCCCCTACTCGTGGAGGGGGCACGAATGTAACAAACTGAGAAGTTCCTTCCAGCCCCGCTAGTGCGCTCGGCGCAATAGGCTGTGATGTTTGCTCGATGCTAAAATAACTCTCGCTGAGCGGCAAAGCGTGAAATCTCGCGCCGTTCTCAGAGGTGAAGCATTCGATGCGCCGAAGGTCTTCCGCCGTTTGCGGCTCGCACGCAGCCAGCACGCAATCGAGCGCATACGGAGCGTTGAAAATACCCGCGCAACCACAAGCCGATTCCTTAGCCCCACGCTCGTGCGGAGCCGAGTCCGTTCCTAAGAAAAAGCAACCCTCGCCAGAAGAGGCTGCCGCAACTAATGCCTCTCGATCCGATTCGCGCTTGACGAGCGGCTTGCAGTAGTAGTGCGGACGAATACCATCCGCTAGCATGTCGTTGCGGTTCAAAAGCAAATGGTGCGGGGTGATGGTCGCGCCAAGTCGAGGGCGACTCGTGTTATGCGAATTGTGCTCGCGCACGAATGACACCGCTAGTGCAGTCGATATATGCTCAAGCGTCACTCGTAATGATGAAAAACGCCGTAGTAGCGGTTCTAGCTGTCGTTCGATGAATACCTGCTCGCGATCATAAATGTCGATGTCCGCATCACCTACCTCGCCGTGAAGCGAGAGGGGAATGTCGCGTTCTTCCATGCGCTCGAATAGCGAATATAGGCGCGTGATGTCACGCACGCCGTGCTGCGCGTTGGTCGTCGCTCCCGCAAAGTATAACTTACCCGCAAATACCTCAGTCGCCTCAGACGACTCGCTCACAAAGTCCGCGATCGTCGTTTCTTCCGTAAGGTAGATAGTCATCAACGGCTCGAATGGCAGTCGAGCCTCCATATCTTGCCGATTTTCGATTTCCTCGAGTGCACTAAGTATCTCGTTACGGTAGAGTGCAGCTTGCCTAGCATTTGATATCGGTGTCCTCAAGTTAGGCATTATGAGCGCACGCGCGAAGTTACGCGCACTCGAAGGTAGAACAGCTCTCAGTAGGCTGCCTTCTCTGAGGTGGAGGTGGAAGTCGTCAGGGCAACGGAAGCGGTGCGGGTTGTATAGCACAATCTACAATCCTAGTTTTAAGTCGGGATCAGTAGCTGTATAGCACGATTCTAGTCAAGCAGTAAAATGATGATTCGCCAAATTACCGCTTACATACATATATAATAAACCCGCACGGATATTCTATCTATGCGCTAGCCTGCGCTCCTTTATAGGCGCGCTAGCACATAGATGAGAGCTAGATTGTAGCGCATTACTTAGCTACCATCGCCTTTTGGTGGCGTTTTATTAAAAAGATGGTACATAAGGGCGAGCTGTGTGCTTGTATTACTATCGGAAGATTTGTTATTTTCTTTGTGATATTTGGTAAAACCAGTCGGTACTTGTTCAAAGATAGCTTCTGTTGCTTTCTGCATAACTAGGTTTTTATCGTTGCCTTCGGCAAATTTGTAAAGATATTTGTATGCTTGTAGGGCGTTGAAACGATGACGGTTTACAGCCTCACTGTTGGCGTTACCGAAGTAGGCGCGCAAGCTGGCGTAAATGCCAGCAAAAAGGACAGCTCCTACTAAAAGTTCTTTAGGAAGATTCGCTAATTTACATAAATAGAAATTTGTTTTCTCGTCTGAACATACTTTGTTTGACGAAATGAAAGGGTTTCCAATTCCCCATACCTCAGTAATTCCAAGTGCCCAGACTATTGTTAATAATCCTAATCCGAAACATATAGCCAGAAACAATAATCCTTTAATAAAATGCCAACCTGCTGTAAGATTAAAATTTCTTGACTCCCTATTAATTTCTGCTGATAAACCCATTCTATTTATTCTTTCTTCTATTTCTTTAACATCACTAACACTTTTTTCAGTGATGTACTTATTTTTACTAACCCGTTTATCAATTGCTTCGCCCTTTAACCCCCATATTGAGAATAGAGGCATGATAGTTTCTAATTTTCCCTTCCCTTTCTCAATTGCATTTTGCATATCTCTCGTGTGAATAGCATATTCTTCTTCCCCAATTTGCTTTCCTTTTTCTAATTCAGAAAATAATTTAAAGCATCTAATAGTTTCATGTGTTATCTCATCCGCTGTACTGCTTATTATATCTAGCAAGGAAGTGCTAATTGTTGGTAAAAACATTTCATCAATGCCCTTCCAATAATATTTCAAATAATTATCAAGGTTAGTAACTTCATCTTGGAAGAATTTATTTTTTGCAGGCACTCTCCCAGGTTGATAATTTAGAATAATCCCTTTGGTTTCTTTTAATAATTGAACTTTAAAATATGCTGCATTTATTTTGGAAATACTATTATTCTTGGCTAAGTCATTGATTAAGTTTACTATTTCCTCATAACGATTTCTCGCTGCATCAAAATTATTTACTTTAACGGCTTCTTTATAATCTTCTAATTTTTTAAAAATCTCTTCTTCAGTAGCCATTTCTCTCTCCTATGTCAGTTGACCGCAGGTATAGGGGCGACAATTGTATGTCGTGTAGATAAAAACAAATAGCAATTGTGATGCAATTTGTCAACTTCTCGTCTGCCCTGCTGGCACGCATAAAAAAACCCGCAGCTAGGCGTGGCAAGCTGCGGGCGTTTCTCTATTCTGTAAAAAAAGCTCGCAAAATTATAAAATAATGCGATGGTGGAGCTGGACGGAGTCGAACCGACGGCCTCCTGCGTGCAAAGCAGGCGCTCTGCCAACTGAGCTACAGCCCCATAAATATAAGCTACTACTAACTTATCTCGTAAAGCTAACGCTGGTATATTAAACTAAATGTCTAAAATAAATAATAGCTGAAAAATATACTATTTACCAACAGACGCACTCGCAACACCAGATACAGCACTATCAGCAACGCGCGATGTTATAGAAGCGTTGCCCTCATCGCCCGAAGAATTACCAGATGACCTACCTAATCCTAAAATACTGCGCGAAGAACGCTTTGCCGATTTCTTATCTAGACCCTTGTCGCTAGACGATAGTGGCCCGAAGCCATCGTCCTCTGATGCCTTGTCCATAAGCTTGTCTAAATCAACCCCACGCCGACAATTGCCCTCTAACTTCGCTCCCGTCTCTATCGCTAGCGTCTCGTGCAATATGTTACCCTGCACTTGCGAAGTCGAAAAAAGCTCCACTATCCGTCCCGTAATGTTACCATCAACTCGACCCGCACATCTGACATGCTCGCCAGATATATTGCCAATTACATGCGCCGTGCTACTCAAAGTAACCGTGCGTGCACGCATGTTACCATGCAACTCGCCTTCCATATGCAAGTCACCATTCTTCTGCATATTGCCAATAATCGTAAGCGCTCGGCTCAATACCGAAGGCGCATCCTCCTCTAACTCGATAAAATCAGCTCGTAGGTCTATCGAGCCAGCAGCACTAGGCAACGGAACGTTCTTCTGCTTATCCCTAGAAAACATTCTTAACCCCATCTATAAACGGTTTCGGGTCAAACGGACTATTACGCAAGCGCACCTCATAATGCAAATGCGGTCCAGTGCTACGACCAGTATTACCAACCCTGCCTAATACGCTACTGTTGTCAACCTCATCGCCAACCTTAACATTAATAGAACTCAAATGCGCATAGCGAGTCTGAAAACCACAGCCATGCGAAACCTCGATAACCCTACCATAACTACTCTTATAGCCCGTATAAGTAACACGCCCCTTACCGCCAGCATACACATCCGAGTCATACCACGCACCAAAATCAATGCCGTAGTGAATCGCAGGCTCCTTCGTAAATGGGTCTATACGACGACCATAGCCGCTAACAAAACGACCGTCTCCGTGCAAAGGATGACCCAACGGCATGCAAACAATCAAATTGCGCAAGGCGTTAAAACGCTTGAACTTCGAATCTAGTGCCGAAAAACTCTGAATGTAATTTCCTCGTGGAGAACCATCTTGCGAATCATCCTCGCCCAATGGACCACCAGAGCCAAGACTGAGCAAGCTAGATCCCGTGGAATCAGAATCGCTGTAGGATGAAAACGACGATGTGCCATAGTCACCTCCCTCTAAAAAATTAGGCTGGATACCCAAAGCAAAAATCGTACGCTCAAGACCAACAATCGCATAGTCCAAATATTCCGAATACTCAGCCATCTTCAGCCGACGGTCATCCGTCTCAGACGCAAACGTCTGAGCCAAATCGCGAATAGCAAGCATCGGGTCATCTATATCGTCAGGCAAAACACCCGCCTCAGAGCCCAAAATACCGCGCAAGTCTTTCAGCAAGGACAAGGCACTCGATTCGATGCGAGCAAGACGATCATCAGCACCCTGCTTGCGCTTCTGCACCTCCGTCAAAGCCGTACGGTGGAATTCCAAATCTTGACCACGACCACGCAACTCGCGCGCAAGGCGGGAATTCTGCTTCTTCAGCAAATCATACTCTAGCACAAGATCGCCTCGCGCATGCTGCTCGTTCAACAAAGCCTTACGCGCAGAACGAAGATCCCGCTCGATCAATGCTCTATCTTGCAATAACTTAATATCCGTACCGCGCTCATCGCCATCGCCAGAGCCAAAACTCGGCTCTAGTAGCGATAACATCTTCTGCGAGCGGGATAAATTCGACAAGTTGAAGTCCGAAGTCGAATTATCACTACCAGAAAGCAACGAAACTTGCGCCTCGCGCAACAACGCCGCGCTGTCCGCTAGACGCCTCGTCTGCGCCTTTAACAGATCATGTTGGTAAAACAAATACGACGCAAAGCCGATGAAAAAACTTCCCAGTAAGCAAAAGCAAACAAATAAACATCTCTGAGTGTTCGCGCCAAGGCGCAAGCGCCGAACACCAGAACTCGTCTGCCATAACAAAAAACCATCGCTGAAAAACCACGAGCGCGGGCTCGCAGAAATCTTACGCCGTCTGCTCTTGTAACTTTGTGGCTTCTTCGCAGAAAACGCGCGCGAAAACAAGGATGCAGGCGCCGAAACAGAAGAAGCTCTTGGGGGAAGTAGGGTCCGCCTATGCTTGCGGTAGTTAGTACTAGAAGGCATTGATGTATTCTATATCCTTTTATTAAATGAGTGGAACTAAATTAGGTTACACAAGTGTAATCTTTATCAAAATTTATACCAAAACAGAAAATTCAAGCTCGATTCTACGATAAAATTCATCGCTGGCAAACAAATTTTCAAAAAATACCCTGAAAATAGGTAAAATCCTACCGAAAAACGGTCAAAGTAGCATTATACATATAATTTACGCAGACTTATGATAAATTTTGTTTACTTTTTGTTGCCAGATAGTAACTCGCGCAGTAGACGACTTAAAACCTTCGGGTCCGCTCGACCCTTCGTCAACTGCATCGCCTGTCCCATAAACCAGCCAAAAACAGCAGCCTTGCCGTCACGATAGGCTACAACCTGCTCGCTATTCTCCGCTAGTAGCTTCTCTAGTAGCGGAGACAATTCTTTCGTATCGCCAAGCTGTTGTAAACCTAACTTCTCAACTAATGACGCAGCAGAAGCAGTAGAATCCTCAAGCATCTTGTCGAGAATAACCTTACCCGCGCGTGCCGAAATCTTATCTAAGCCTATCAAGGACAATAGACTCGCTGCGCGCGTAGCAGATAAACCAAAATCGCTAACTAGCTTACTAAGATCAACATCGTGCTCCTTAACGCGAGCAAATAACTCGCCAGCCATCCAATTCGCAACAGCCTTCGCAGATAAACCTTCAACTTTTCCTACTAAATCTTCAAAGTAAATCGCAATATAGGAGTCCTCAGCCAATAGGCTCGCCTCGTACAAAGATAAGCCATGTTCTGCTATAAAGCGTGCAATTCGAGCGTCCGGCAACTCGGGTAGCCCCGCTTTCAAAGACGCGATATACTCAGCACTCAGCACCAGCGGGGGGATGTCTGGGTCGGGAAAGTAACGATAGTCGTGTGCTTCCTCCTTCGAGCGCATGCTACGCGTCTCTCCCTTATCCGCATCGAAAAGTCTAGTCTCCTGCGCAACCTCGCCATCTGCATCAATTATCGCCAGCTGACGACGCGCCTCGTACGCTATCGCTTGGCGCATGAATCTTAACGAGTTAAGGTTCTTTATCTCGCAACGAGTCCCTAACGCTGCATCTTCCCTACGCACCGACACATTCGCATCAACCCGCAAAGAGCCTTCCTGCATATTGCCATCGCACGCGCCTATCGCCCTAAGGATGCTACGCAACTTCGCTACATACAACGATGCCTCGTCAGGCGAATGCATCTCAGGTTGCGAGACTATCTCCATAAGCGCAACGCCCGAGCGATTCAGGTCAACGCAAGTCTTGCCAACAAGCATATCGTGCAACGACTTGCCCGCATCCTGTTCCATATGCATGCGCTCAATTGCAATATCCTTACTAGCAACATCCTCACTCGAAATCGTAATCTTACCGCCACGCATCAGCGGCTCCTGCAGTTGTGAAATCTGGTAGCCTTGTGGCAAGTCGGCGTAAAAATAGTTCTTGCGTTCAAAAACCGAATGCCTATTAACTTCTCCTCCCAGCGCATGCGCGCTCATGATAGCTTTTTCAACGCAAACTATATTCAAGCACGGCAGCATGCCAGGCAGCGCCCCATCGATAAAACTTACCTGCTCGTTCGCATTCGCCCCAAATGCAGTCGCGGCTCCTGAAAAAAGCTTCGAGGCGCTGGATATCTGCGCATGCACCTCTAGCCCTATAACCATCTGCCAGCCCGCAGGTAAGGTATCGTCACTTGCCATTATTACTACTCGTTACTGCTCGCCTTTCTTGGTTTTAAAGTGTTGTTCAAGACTATTGGCTGTATTGACTAGCTGGTCTTCTTGGAAGTGGTTGCCTATAAGTTGTAGCGCAAATGGTAAGCCAGTTTCTTCGTCCTTGCCCATTGGCATCGATAGGCACGGCAAGCCCGCAAGCGACGGTGGCACGGTGTAAAAGTCTTGAAAATACTGTAGCGGGTCGTGCTCGTCGTTCTTCTTCAACGCCGTTGCGTGGTTGTCGGGTGAAACCGGCGAGATCAAGATATCGAATAGCCCAAATAGTTTTTTATAGGCTTCGCAGATAAGGCGTCGCACCTTCTGTGCCTGCAGGTAAATATCTTCGTAGTAGCCAGAAGACAATACATGCGTACCCATAAGAATGCGCCGTTGCACTTCCGCACCAAAGCCTTCACCACGACTCAGGCTTATCATTTCATGCAGGCTCGCATTCGCTCTCAGCGACGCCTCAGCAACACGATGCCCGTAGCGCACACCATC
>JABAAW010000007.1:0-4931 GCA_014238535.1 Alphaproteobacteria bacterium | reverse complement strand
CACCATCGTAGCGCGCCAAGTTCGACGATGCTTCCGCCATCGCAATAATATAGTAGGCTTCCAAAATACCACTATTCGGGTCTAGCAGCATCGAGTCCTTTGCATCGCTCGCCGCTACTGGCGATAACTCTATACCTGCGAGTCCCTCTAGCTGCCTGTCTAACTGTTCCTGCCAAACTGGCAAGTGCGGAAAATACTTCTGATGTTCAGCACTAGGTTTGATAACTCCGAGTCTAACCTTATCTAATCCTCTAGTAGACTCTCTAATATCAGCGACGCTGGTCATGTCGCGCTTATCGCGCCCAAACATTTCGTAAAGCACCGTTGTAGCATCTTTAACGCTACGCGCAAAAACGCCAGCCTGGTCGAGCGACGAGGCGTAGGCGATGATGCCGAAGCGCGAGCAAAGCCCGTAGGTAGGTTTAACTCCTACTATGCCCGTAAACGCCGCCGGTTGTCTAACCGAGCCTCCAGTATCCGTGCCTAGCGCCGCTGGCACTATGTTTGCAGCTACCGCCGCAGCCGAGCCACCAGAAGAACCGCCAGCACTCAACGCCTCGTCTGCTTTCTGCTTGTTTTTAAGCGGGTTTACAACCGCGCCAGTAAAGCCGCTATTGCTATACGAGCCCATCGCAAACTCGTCTTGGTTGCATTTACCGATGCCAACCGCTCCCACACCTTCCAGCAAATCAACGACATGCGCGCTATAGGGCGGGATAAAGTTAGCTAGCATCTTGCTGCCCGCAGTCGTGCGCACTCCCTCAGTGCAGAACATATCCTTGTAGGCGAGAGGTATACCTTCAAGGTCTCTCGCCTCTCCCTTAGCGAGTCGCTGCCTGCTCGCCTCAGCCTTCTCACGCGCGCCAGATTCATCGAGCGTAATAAAGGCATTCGTGCCATTACCCGCGCCTACATGCTCTCTCGCCTTAACAAGCGTCTGTTCGAGCAACTCGCAAGGATCAAGCTTTCGCGGGTCAGATTTCTCTAACCTAAGCCGCTCGTACATCGCAACGAGCGACAACTCATCATCAGACATAACTACTCGCCAAACCTATTCTACCACCTTAGGCACGATAAAAAAGCCATGCTCGCTCTCAGGCGCATTAGCCAGCAAAGCATCGTGCTTGGCGTTATCGGCGACAATATCCTCGCGCAACGCAACCTCCTTAGCATCCTTATGAAACTCGCGCGTGTTGACTAGAGGTTGCACCTCCTTCGTATCCAGCTCCTTAATCTTAGCAAACCAACTAGATACCAACGCAAAGGTCTTCCCCTCCATCTCCTCGCGCAAACTATCGGGTAAGCGCAAGCAAGATAACTTCTCTAGCCGTACGATAGATAAGCTAGCCGTTCCCTTAGCCTCATCCATTATTATTCCGCCGCCACCAAGCAAGCATCGTTAGCATCCTCGTGCGCTACATCGTACGCAAGCGTCTCGTCAATAATGCCCCCGCCCAAAACTCGCTCGCCATCATAAAAAACACAAGCCTGACCACACGCCACCGCAATCTGCGGCTCAGAAAAAATAACCTCTGCACGCGCATCCTCACCCCCACATCCCCCAGCACCAATAAAGGAGACTCGCGCCGCTACCGTATCCATAAGCGAGCGAAACTTCACATCTAAACCGATACTAACACCAGCATCTACGCTATCGCACAGCCAATTAATCTCGCGCAAAATCACACCGCGCACCGATAAACTCGAACGCTCGCCAACCGTTACAATATTCCTGCGCGCATCGATACCAACTACATACATCGGACTCGACAAGCCTCCAAGACCCAAACCCCTGCGTTGACCGATCGTATAGCCCGCAATACCAGCATGCCTTCCCAATACATTCCCCGACAAATCACAAATGTCACCCGCAACCTCGCTCTCAGAACCAGCAGCCTGCGGCAAAAGCTCAGGAAAAAGCCGCGTGTAACGCGAGGCAACAAAACAAATATCCTGACTCTCAACCTTGTCCGAGTTCGCCAAACCCATCGTGCGTGCCAACTCGCGAGTCTCATTCTTCTTCATATCACCTAACGGAAAGTGCAAAAACGATAACTGCTCACGCGTCGTTGCAAACAAAAAGTAACTCTGATCCTTCGCCGTATCACGCGCTCGATACAAACGCGCCTCCCCTTCAGGTGCTCGCTCAATACGGATATAGTGACCAGTCGCCAAGCCAACCGCCCCCAAACCCTTCGCAACATCAACCAACGCAGAAAACTTAATACGCTGGTTACAGCGAACACACGGAAGCGGAGTCTCTCCTTTTCGGTAGCTCGCCAAAAAATCATCAATAACCGCATGCCGAAAGCGATCCTCAAAATCCAATACATAGTGCGGAATATCCAACGCACGCGCTACATTCCGCGCATCAGCAATATCCCTGCCAGCGCAACAACTCTTGCTAGACGCTCCTCGTTCCAGCGAGGAACTCTGCGATACCTTCTTACGCTCATCGTAAAGCTGTAGCGTGATGCCTATAACACGACGACCAGACCTACGCAACAAGCCCGCAACTACCGACGAGTCAACTCCGCCAGACATCGCAACAACAATCGCTCCATCAGAACCAGCAGCGGCACGCAAACTATTGCAACTAGCAGAAAAACGCGATACATTCATAAAAAGCACTATAAAACTTTTACCCATACTTGGTAAAATAAAATCAGATAAAAGCCACCAAAAACCATAAGAAAATTATTGTCGGCTAATATTACTATTGCCTAGCATAAACAAAAAATGATACCATGCTCGGTGCTGTCGTGTCGTATTAGCAATAATACAAAACCTATTGCCACGCGCACGAAAGCCAAGTCCTATCTCTAAAAGCAAAGCGCTCGCAAAACGCTGGCAAAAATATACTATGCAATGTAATTACAAACAGAAATAAAAGCCCAATATAGGCGAGCATAAACAAAAGTTCATTACACTAAAATATACAAAATTCCGCGCAGAACAGCTGAAAAACACAAACCAATTCAAAAGGAGAAAAAAGTGCCGCATTACGAGACGATAATCGTACTAAGACAAGACTTGTCCGCAACACAAGCAGAAAAAATTGCCGAAAATACAAAAAATGCGCTACTGAAAGAAAAAGCGGAAATCTCTCGCTCCGAAAATTGGGGGCTGAAAACTCTCAGCTATCCCATCAAAAAAAATAAAAAAGGACACTACTTCCTCATAAATCATTCCAATAGCCCGCAGATAACACAAGAAATGGAACGAGTGTTACGACTCAACGAAGACCTGCTCCGACTTTTGACCATCAGAACAGAAAATCCAGAAAAAAAACCTAGCCCGATGCTAGCCCGCTCGCAAAGCGAACATTACAACCAAGCACAAGAAAGGCACAACGAAACTCAATCAAACAACGAAAACTACATAACCAAAAATAAAGCAGAATACAGCACACGAGAAATCGAAAGCAACGAACTCGACATAACCGAAACACAAAGCCAAGATGATAACGAACAAGACGATAACGAAATAAACGCTGAAACAGAAAACTCAAACGGAGAAAAAGCATGAGCACAGACCAAGAAGAGCTCACGCAGGTAACCGAACAAGAGCAAAACAATAACAAAAACGAAAGCGACGAAAAATCAGAAGAACGAAGCCTGCAAGGACCAGTCGTGCGATTGCGACGATTTAGCAGAAGGAGAGCTTGTCCTTTCGCTAGCCAAGAGGCTCCAGAAATAGACTATAAAGACGTACCGCTACTACAGAGGTTCATATCCGAAAGAGGAAAAATGATACCAGCAAGGCTATCAAACGTCTCTCGTAAAAAACAACGCGAACTAGCTCGTGCAATTAAACGAGCAAGATACATCGCGTTGCTACCATACATCGCTCGTTAAAAAAATAAAGCCATGCAAGTCATACTGCTCGAACGAATAGATAAACTAGGGGCTCCAGGCGGGCTCGTAGATGTAAAGCGCGGATATGCAAGAAACTATCTGCTACCACAAGGAAAAGCCCTAGTCGCAACTAAAGAAAATAAAGAAAAAGCAAAAGCCGAACTAAAAGCCATCATCGCAAGAGATGGGGCTAAAAAAGCCGAAGCAGAAACCATGAAAAACGAACTCGATAACAAACGAGTATTCTTGATAAGAGCCGCCGGCGAAAGCGGTCAGCTATACGGGTCCGTGCGTGCAACCGATATCGCAAACGCAATCGAAAGTCAAATCAATGTGCTCGTCAGTAAAAAATTCATAACACTCGATGAGCCAATCAGAAAACTTGGCATAAGCAACTTGAAAATACGTTTGCATCCGCAAGTCGATATTCAAATACAAGTCAACATCGCCCACAGCGAAGACGAAGCCAAAAGCCAAGCCATTAAATACGACCGAGAAATCGAAAGACAAAAAAACGCTGAGAAAAACAAAGCCGCAAAACAAAGCGAAGCATATAACAATAAAGGCAGATCAAAGCACAACGCAGACAAAAAAGTAAATAGCGAAAACGAAGAAAAAACAACGCTAGTAGCACAAAATACTGAAGAAGCAACAGAAACTACTGAGGCAGAAAGCGAAACGCAGAGCAATGCTAATAACGAAAAGACAGAGTAATAAAAAATCGGCGCGTTGCTAACCGAAAAAAATAAACTTAAACTATCAGCAAACAATATCGGTTTAAACTACATAGGAGCACTATCTGCCAAAGGCAATATAACGGCTATAATTAATAGCGAAATATGTTATGAAAAATCAACCTCATTGAGGTCAAAAAAACATTTAATCCAAAAATGGGAAAACTGAAACAAAACTAATCATAAATTAAATATTTATACAAAAATTATTAATCTCAATAATTACAATTTAATTTAATAAAAGCAACCTAGCATTTAATAATTTAATGCAATAATTTAATGATAAAAAACCATGCGCACCAACGCTAAAGACTTCGTTAAAGGCTTACTGCCAGCATCA
>JABAAW010000079.1 GCA_014238535.1 Alphaproteobacteria bacterium | reverse complement strand
TGTTGAAACTTCTTGCATAATTAAACCCATAGGGAATAAAGGCGCAAAATCATCTGGCCCAGCAGGTTGTTTTGTACCTGGATGTAATGGTGGTGGTGGTGGACTCGGTAAATCAGCATTTATGTTATACCAAGTTTTAGGTAGTTTATTTTCTTCTAATATATATTTTATTGAATCTGTCATAATGATAGTGATAGTGATAGTGATGTAATATTTTGATTATAACATTTTCAGCAAAAACAACTCATAAATTCTCTTTGTAGGCTATTAACGTGTTCTCTAAAAGCGTTGCAATAGTCATTGGACCAACTCCGCCAGGAACAGGGGTTATTCCAGCAGCCTTGTCCTTAATTGCTTCATAATCTACATCTCCAACCAAAGAGCCGTCTTCAAGTCGATTAATGCCGACATCAATAACAACCGCACCCTCTTTGACCCAATCGCCTTTGACCATCTTAGGAATTCCGACGCCTACAACAACAATATCTGCTTGTTTTACTTTAGAAGCAATGTCCTTTGTCTTGCTGTTACAAATAGTTACAGTACCACCCGCATTTAATAATTCCATTGCCATCGGCCTTCCAACAATATTTGGATACTCCAGCAAAAATTTATTACAAATATGAAGGTGTAAGTCCTACTGGAAGTCACAAGCCTAACAC
>JABAAW010000078.1 GCA_014238535.1 Alphaproteobacteria bacterium | reverse complement strand
ATCCGCAAATTTTCTCAGAACTTATGGAAGTGCGCTCGCTATTAGAAAAGCACTATCGTGACATGCAAGATATAGAGTTTACCGTTGAGAAAAATCGTCTATTCCTATTGCAAACTCGCGCAGGCAAACGCACCGCGCAAGCAGCTATACGCATAGCTTGCGATATGCTCGACTGCGGGCAAATCACACAAGAAGAAGCTATAATGCACATCGAGCCGCAATCGCTAGATCAATTGCTACACGCGAGGCTAGACCCACAAGCCGAGAAAAACTTACTCACCCGCGCCCTACCAGCATCACCCGGTGCTGCTTGCGGGCAAATCGTATTCACCGCCGACGAAGCCGAAGAACGAACTCGCAACGGGCAGGAAGTGTTATTGGTACGAGTGGAAACATCACCAGAAGACATTCACGGAATGCACGCAGCACAAGGGATACTAACAGCACGAGGCGGAATGACAAGCCATGCGGCTGTCGTCGCCAGAGGCATGGGACGCGCATGCGTATGCGGTGCAAGCGAACTTATCATCGATGCTGAAAATAAAACCTTAAACATCAAAGGCAAAACCATTAAAGACGGAGAATTCCTCTCCATCGATGGCGCAAAAGGCGAAGTTTATTTGGGTAAGGTTGCTATGATATTGCCAGAACTAGATGATTACTTCCATC
>JABAAW010000077.1 GCA_014238535.1 Alphaproteobacteria bacterium | reverse complement strand
ACGATTTGAATATTGGTGCGCACTTTTGAGCACGCAGGTACTGTTCCCAGCCATTGCTATAGTAGCTTTTTTAGTTTCAGGTATTCGCAGTTTTTGGATCATAACACTTTTTATCACCGTATACTCGGTGGTTATATGGCACTACCTATCCACTGTAAAAAGACGTTGTAGCGATATCGGTATAACAAAATGGCGGAAATTCATTGTGTTTTTACCTTACATAAATATTTCGGCAGTAATTTTATTAGGTTGCTTAAGAACAGACGCTCATAAAAACCCTGAAGCGCAAAAACTAGTTAAAATACTCTCTAGTTCTCGATTGAAAAATGAAATTGTATCGGAGGAATAAATATTAGGCATGAGTATAAAAAAATATAAAAAATATTTCAGTTTTTACGGACGAGCAAAACGCAAAGAGTATTGGATTGTGCTTTTATCGACTATCCTGCCTGCCCTGATAGCGATATCGTTTCCTTTGATAATGAACTTATTTACAGATAGCGAGTATTTCATTGTCGCTAGTATGATCTTTGCCGCAATATTTTTTGGATTATCAGCCCCGCTATTGTTTTGGAGCGTTTGGGCTACCTCAACTAGACGCTGTCGCGATATGGGTATAAACCCATGGTGGGTACTGCTACTGTTAATTCCTATAGTAGGAGGTGCTTTTG
>JABAAW010000076.1 GCA_014238535.1 Alphaproteobacteria bacterium | reverse complement strand
TGCACACGTTTACACCCGTTTGGGGTGGCAATGCTCGCGTTTGGGATGCTGGATTAATTTATGATGTCGAACGTTCGGGAGATGTTTTGTGCGCAGAATTTATTATGAACTTCTTACGTAACGAGGGTTTTTTAGTTGGCGACAACCAGCCTTATCCAGCTTTGCTAGGTGATAGCTTGGCGCGTCATGCTGCTGGCAGGGGTCTCGTTGGAGTTGGAATTGAGATAAAGAATAGTCTGGTTAGGGATACGAGGGCCCAAAAGGAGTGGGGTGAAAGATTAGCACGTGGGGTTAGGGGTTGGCTTAACAGCACCTAGAACCGCATTGCCCCCTCAACCAAGCTCCCCTTGCAAACTTAAACAAACGTTCTAGCAATTTTGGTGTAATTTTTTTCCAGAGCGAGCCCGACAGGATTCGAACCTGTGACCTACTGATTACTCACTACTACGGTTTTCACCGCCCCTCATGATAGACGATATGCCCACCGTAAGAGTTTGTAGTCCGGACTGTCTCTTCACCCGACACCCTCCCCCACAACGTATCCCAAAGGGTGGGCGCCGTCCAGTCTCTACACCTTCCCATATCCCCGCAATATGAGCTTGGCTCGGGATTACCAATAGGCGACAAAAGCCGCTTTATAGGGTTCCCCGAATTTGACGCCTGTTCACCCACTCGTTTCCAAGCGGGGCTCCC
>JABAAW010000075.1 GCA_014238535.1 Alphaproteobacteria bacterium | reverse complement strand
TGACTGTACCTGTAGGCAAAGAAGTATTGGGAAGGATTCTCAATGTAATTGGCGAGCCGATCGATGAGCGCGGTCCGCTAGAAACTAAAGAGTCATGGCCTATACATCGAGAATCTCCTGATTTTGTATCTCAGGATACGAAGACTCAAATTTTAGGTACTGGTATTAAAGTTATCGACCTTCTTACTCCCTATCCACGCGGTGGCAAGATCGGTCTTTTTGGCGGGGCGGGAGTTGGCAAGACGGTTTTAATTATGGAGCTTATCAATAACATCGCCAAGGGACACGGAGGCTATTCGGTTTTTGCGGGTGTTGGCGAACGCACGCGTGAGGGTAACGACCTGTATCACGAGATGATTGAATCTGGCGTTATAGACCTGAAGGGCGACAAATCTAAATGCGCGTTAGTGTATGGGCAAATGAACGAACCACCGGGAGCGCGTGCGCGCGTTGCCCTTACCGGTCTTACGCAAGCGGAATACTTCCGAGATCGCGAGGGTCAGGATGTTTTGTTTTTCATCGACAATATTTTCCGCTTCACTCAAGCTGGTTCAGAAGTATCGGCGTTGTTGGGGCGTATCCCTTCTGCTGTTGGTTACCAACCTACTCTTGGCACTGATATGGGAACTATGCAAGAGAGGATAACTTCTACTAAGAATGGCTCTGTTACTTCAGTCCAAGCTGTGTATGTGCCGGCGGACGACCTTACGGACCCTGCGCCTGCGACGACCTTTTCGC
>JABAAW010000074.1 GCA_014238535.1 Alphaproteobacteria bacterium | reverse complement strand
TGACTGTACCTGTAGGCAAAGAAGTATTGGGAAGGATTCTCAATGTAATTGGCGAACCGATCGATGAGCGCGGCCCGCTAGAAACTAAAGAGTCATGGCCTATACATCGAGAGTCTCCTGATTTTGTATCTCAGGATACGAAGACTCAAATTTTAGGTACGGGTATTAAGGTTATCGACCTTCTTACTCCCTATCCGCGTGGTGGCAAGATCGGTCTTTTTGGTGGAGCGGGAGTTGGCAAGACGGTTTTAATTATGGAGCTTATCAATAACATAGCCAAGGGGCACGGAGGTTATTCGGTTTTTGCAGGTGTTGGCGAACGCACGCGTGAGGGTAACGACCTATATCACGAGATGATTGAATCTGGTGTTATAGACCTGAAGGGGGATAAATCTAAATGCGCGTTAGTGTATGGGCAAATGAACGAGCCACCGGGCGCGCGTGCGCGAGTTGCCCTTACCGGTCTTACGCAAGCGGAATACTTCCGAGACCGCGAGGGGCAGGATGTTTTATTTTTCATCGATAATATTTTCCGTTTCACTCAAGCTGGTTCAGAAGTATCGGCGTTGTTGGGGCGTATCCCATCTGCTGTTGGTTACCAACCTACGCTTGGCACTGATATGGGAACTATGCAAGAGAGGATAACTTCTACCAAGAATGGCTCTGTCACTTCAGTCCAAGCAGTGTATGTGCCGGCGGACGACCTTACGGACCCTGCGCCTGCGACGACCTTTTCGC
>JABAAW010000073.1:441-749 GCA_014238535.1 Alphaproteobacteria bacterium | reverse complement strand
CAGGAGAAACTGGTTCGGACGCACTATAAAGAAAGGTTAAAAATGAGTAACTCAAATAATGTATTAAAATCCATGAAAGATGGAGGTGTAAAATATCTTGATCTTCGCTTTACTGACCCAAAAGGAAAGTGGCAGCATCTAACTATGGATGGAACGGCAGTAGATGAAGAACTCTTAAATAATGGAGTCTATTTTGACGGTTCATCAATTGCTGGTTGGAAAGCTATTAATGAGTCTGATATGATTTTAAAACCTGACCTTTCTACAACTGTTATGGATCCATTTACAGCGCAACCAACTATGATGGT
>JABAAW010000073.1:0-431 GCA_014238535.1 Alphaproteobacteria bacterium | reverse complement strand
TGTATCTAAAGATCCTTACGGAAGAGATCCAAGAGGAACGGCTAAAAAGGCTGAGGCGTTTGTTAAAACAAGTGGTGTTGGTGACACAATATACATGGGACCTGAGGCAGAATTCTTTGTTTTCGATGATGTTAAATATTCAGTTGAAATGAATAAATCTATGTTTTCAATTGATAGTATTGAAGGGCCTTACAACACTGATAGAAATTATGAAAGTGGCAATCTTGGACATCGACCAGGGATAAAAGGAGGTTACTTTCCTGTTCCTCCAGTGGATAGTGCTCAAGACATTCGTACAGAATTTTTAGAAGAATTAAAAAATCTTGGATTGAAAATGGAAAAACACCACCATGAAGTTGCTCCAAGTCAACACGAGTTAGGATTAATTTTTGATACACTCTTAAAGCAAGGCGACAATATGCAGCTTTATA
>JABAAW010000072.1 GCA_014238535.1 Alphaproteobacteria bacterium | reverse complement strand
AGCTAATATCAACCCAGTAAATCCTCCAAAAGAAAAAGAAAAAAGAAATCCAATAATATAAAATGCTGTTGTAATATAAAAAGAACAACCTGATCATATCGTAGCTCATCAATTTAATATCTTAATTGCAGTAGGAATTGCAATAATTGAAGTTGCTGAAGTAAAATAAGTTCTTGTATCAACATCAAAACCAACTATAAACATATGATGTCCTCAAACTATACAACCTAAAATACCTATAATACATAATGCCAATAACATAGAATCCCGAGCAAAAATAATACTCTGACTAAACTTAGAAAGAATTTCACTAATTAATCCAAAACCAGGTAAGATTAATATATATGCCTCAGGATGTCCAAAAAATCAAAATAAATGCTGAAATAATAATACATCACCTCCTCTCAAAATATCAAAGAAACTCCCATTAAAATGTCTATCAAATATAACCATTGTAATTAATGCTGCAAGTACAGGAAGAGATATAATTAATAATAAAGAAGTAATAAATATTGATCAAGGAAATAAAGGTAAATATATATAAGCAGATAATATTGAAAGATTTGATGACTTTAATAAAGATACAATAAAATTAATAGATCCTAATAAAGATGATAATCCTATAATATGAAGACTAAAAAACATCATGTCAATACTATAATAATTAATAAAAGACAATGGAACATAAAACGTTCATCCTGCATTAACACCTCCATCATATATTAAAGAACATAATACCAGCATTAAAGAGTCAATAACTAA
>JABAAW010000071.1:256-782 GCA_014238535.1 Alphaproteobacteria bacterium | reverse complement strand
AATCTTCATTTATGTAATTATTTAGGTGCAATAAAAAATTTTGTTGAACTACAAAATGATAAAAAAAATGAGTGTATTTATTGTGAAGTAGATCTTCATTCAATAACAGTAAAACAAGATGCAAAAATTTTAAAAAGAAATATTAGAGAGACTACGGCAACTTTTATTGCAAGTGGTCTTAATCCTGAAAATAGTATTATATTTAATCAATCAGCAGTTTCTGCTAATGCGGAGGTAGCATGGATATTAGGTTGTGTATCTAGAATGGGATGGTTGAGCAGAATGACACAATTTAAAGAAAAGGCAGGTAAAGACAAAGAGAAAGCAAGCGTTGGTTTATATGTATATCCTGTGTTAATGGCGGCGGACATATTGCTTTACGATGCAACCCATGTACCAGTCGGCGAAGATCAAAAACAACACTTGGAATTATGTAGAGATATTGCTCAGAAATTTAATAATGATTTTAATGCTCCTGATTTTTTAAAAGTTCCTGAGCCTTTAATTCAAAAACAGTTTTCAAGAA
>JABAAW010000071.1:0-246 GCA_014238535.1 Alphaproteobacteria bacterium | reverse complement strand
TCCTTCTGATTTAAGTAGAATAAATCTGACAGATGATAAAGACTTAATTATAAATAAGATAAAAAAATCAAAAACAGATACTTTACCAATGCCGGGAATAAATGATGATTTAAAGAAAAGACCCGAGGTGCAAAATTTATTAGGAATATATTCAAACTTATCAAGTCAAAGTATCGATAAAGTTAAAGAAGAATTTCAGGGTAAAAATTTTTCTATTTTTAAAGATAAATTATCAGAGTTATTAGT
>JABAAW010000070.1 GCA_014238535.1 Alphaproteobacteria bacterium | reverse complement strand
ATTGTTTTGCGAAGACCTTCAGCGTTGCTCGCAGTTGTTCTTTGCTTACGACTCGGATTCGCAGTCCAGATTCGAAGGCGATTCCCCGCAGACGCACGAGTTCTTTTTCTGTTTCCACATATCCTAGCAATATGATACTCCCATCATTTGCTTCCTTGATGTAGACGGTACGGTGTTCTCTTGGTTTAGAAGCTAATTCTCGTTCGAGTTGTTGTTCGACTTGCTGCATTCTTTTTGCTTGTCGGCGAGCCGGGTCTTGCCACAATAATGATATGAATATTATTGCTATGCTTGCGCCGAGAGCGACTGCGAACCTGCTTCCGCTTCGCAGTAGTATTTTTCTTTTTCGAGGGCTTAGTCGAGCGAAGCTCCCAAATTTTTTTTCAGCCCGTCGTGTTTTTTCGTCTTTAGTTTTATTTTCTGCTGCGTTCGCACCGCGTGCTAGAGTTTCTGCGATTTTTTTATCATCTGGCCAGTTTGCTGCTGTTCCTTCAGCGAATGCCAATGATACGTTGTCGTTTTCGTTTGAACCTGCGAGTGTCATCAGCTGTAACGGCGCTACATCGAGAGGGAAGCTGTTGACTTTTTTCCCATCTATCATCAACCCTCCGTGTGCACTTAGAACGGATACCTCTCCTTCGGAGAAGAAGAAGGTGATATGGTTTTTTTCTATATCATCATCGGATAGGATAACTACATTGTCTTCGCTACTCCCCAGCGAGTATCTGCGCGCGGACAATCTTATTTCTGCGCCTTTGTGCTTTCCGCTCAAAACCCGTAAATGAAATGCCATTTTGTTATACTCTGCTTTGTGCGCTACTGGCGTTGTGTGGAGTTAAGCCTATTTTCGCTCGTTATTTTGTGTAGACATTCGATGACTTCGTCTGTTTCATCGAAGCTTGCGAATGCACATATGTTTGCGACTAATCTTCCGTTGGGTGTACAGGATGCATATAGGGGTAACTCTAATTTTTCTGCATAAGTTTCGATAGCATCTGCTTCTTTTAGCAAAGCGTTTATATCGCTTGGAGGTTCAGTGTATACTAAGCGCATTATGTTTGCGCTAGTGCTATTGCTGTTTTCGCTTTTATGAAGTATGGCAGTAGCGATTTCTGCAATATTTACGCCGATTCCTGCGTCCTTTAGCCCGAGAGCTTTTGCCCATCGTTCTGGGTCTATCATGCACTACCACCCTCTCTTTCGAGAGCGATGAGGTTGTCTAACCTTGTTTCTAACGGCAATAGAGCCCGTTGCTTATCGAGTCTATCTGGGAATACATACTCTGGCAAGTTTTTGAATATTTTGTGTAGCCCCTGTAGATGCATTATCAGATTTTTCGGCATATCGCTATATGCCTTTCTTGCAGGTAGGTCTAGTTTTTCTTGGAATGATTGTGGTTTTACAGCACTTTGTAAGACTCCTGTTACCAAGTTTTGGTTTCCTAGTGCAGCGATTCCGTGCGTAGCTTGCCCTTGAGTAGTGGTTGTAACTGCAAGGTTAGATTTTGTGCTATTATCATCGCTAATTTCTTGCGTTATTTTTTCGCTGCGGCCCATTTCTTTACGGTGGCTATCGACTTGTTCGACTATGGTTGCCAATACTTGCAATCCCTTTAGCTCGGCTATTACATGCAATAGATGTTCTGGTTCTACGGATGGCTTCAGCATTGAGATTTCTTTAGCGGCGGTTTTGCGAATGAACTCTGCGCCGCTGGCACTATTTTTGACTCCCAATTTTTCTGTTAAAGTTAATGCGGCGGTTAATATTCCGCTATAATCGGCGACTGTTTTCTGGTATGCGTCGAGGACTTGCTCTGCAGGCAGGTTATTATTTTTAGCGAATATCTGCGTATCTTCTCCGATATTTATGGCGGCGCGTATTTGCGGAGCGAATTCTTTTGCGCATCTCGCTTGTTCTTTTGCGTAAAGCTGCGCTGATTGTAAATCGCCGCGCGCCTCGTTTTTTTCTTGCAACGCCCCTAGAGCCAAGAATAGAGCGGCTTTGTTGTTGCTCAGGGACATTAGTTTGTTCCAGTAGCTGTCGTCGCCCCTTGCGCCGTCCTCTCTATTTTGTTGTGCTACTCCTTTGATAGCATTTTCAATTTTATGTTGTAACGGTTCTTGCGTTTTGTCAGCGACAGAATTTTTTTGCTTTATCTTTCGCGCAAACTCTTTTAGCAAAGATGCATTTCGCTCCTCGACTTTTTCGTTTTCGGCATTTCTGGATTGCATTTTTTCACCGAATGCGAAAGCAACTTCTTCCTGCAAATCCTGCAATGCTGCGTTAGGGTTGGCGAGTGCTGCTATGCGGCTGTTTTGTGAGCTGCGATTAGCAGCATTGTTTGCTGCGATTGCCGTTTGACTTGGTATGATTCGCTGATTTACGATATTTTCATTCATATTATTCCTCTACATTCCGATTCGTCCTAATGGCTGCAGAGCGATTTCTGGCACGATTTCTTGGTATGACAACACGGGTAGTTCTGGTAATTCGGATTCGATCAACCTTCGAACATAGCGCCTAATATCTAGTGCGGTCACCAGAACTGGGCTGGTTTCTGTATCCCCCTCCTGTCGAGTTCTCTCGCGTATGCTTTGCACGATTCGTTTGGC
>JABAAW010000006.1 GCA_014238535.1 Alphaproteobacteria bacterium | reverse complement strand
CGTGTAGCGCAACTTGTGAAAATCTTCATAGCGCTTACTCAAGCCTTGTAGGATTAAAACACTCTCCTCGTTCGTAGGCTCGCCAACCTCTACCTTCTGAAAGCGCCGCGATAGTGCTCGGTCCTTCTCAAATGCTTGACGATATTCTTTGTGTGTCGTCGCCCCTATGCAGCGCAAACTCGCGCTCGCAAGCGCAGGCTTCAGTAGGTTGGAGGCGTCCAATGCACCACCTGAGGTAGCTCCAGCCCCAACAATCGTGTGAATCTCGTCTATAAAAAGAATCGCGTCTTCGCAAGACTCTAGCTCCTTGATAATCTTCTTAAGGCGTTCCTCAAAATCACCACGATAGCGCGTGCCCGCTATCAGCGCGCCCATATCCAAAGCAAAAATCCTTTTGCCAGATAAAGTGCAACTTCGTTCCTTCGAAGACTCTTCTTCCTTTTCGCTACTCACTATCTTCAACGCTAAACCCTCGACTATCGCCGTCTTTCCAACACCAGGATCGCCAACCAAAAGCGGATTGTTCTTAGTCCTACGCGCTAAAACTTGCATCGTGCGCGAAACCTCTTCGCTACGACCTATAAGCGGATCAACATTGCCACTACGCGCCTTCTCGTTCAGATCAATGCACCACGACGAAAGCGCAGAGCGATGCTCGCGCGCTACCTTATTTGCACTCTTCTCGCGTAAATCATCCTCCGCTACGCTCAGCTGATCACCTATACCAGGCACCTTCGCAATGCCGTGACTGATGTAGTTTATCGCATCTAAACGTGTCATCTCTTGGCGTTGCAGGAAATAGACCGCATGACTCTCGCGTTCCGAAAATAACGCTACCAAAATGTTCGCTCCAGTTACCTCGCTTTGCTCAGACGACTGCACATGCACAGCAGAGCGTTGCAACACTCGTTGGAAGCCAGCCGTCGGGCGTGTATCCTTCGGGGTCGCAGAAACCAAAAAACCTAAGTCGCCATCAATATAAGTCTTCAACTCGCGACCAAGCTGTTCTAAATCAAGACCACAGGCGCGCATAACCGCACTCGCATCTCGATCATCGATCAAGGCAAGCAATAGGTGTTCTAGCGTAGCATACTCGTGCTTGCGCTTATGTGCGTTCTCCATAGCACGATGCAGTGTCTTCTCAAGCGAGTCCGAAAGCATCAAGCCTTCTCCTTCTCAACAACGCATTGCAGGGGATGTTCGTTCTTGCGAGCTAAAATCATAACTTGCCTTGCCTTCGTCTCCGCTATCTCATAGGGAAATAAACCGCAAACCCCTATGCCTTTATTATGAACTTGTAGCATAATATCAATCGCCTCCAAGCGGGGCAGGTTAAATAAATCTTCTAAAATATCTATCACAAAATCCATCGGCGTGTAATCATCGTTAATTAGTAAAACCTTATATTGCGACGGCGGTTCAACCTTCTCTCGCTCACTCAAAAGTAAATCACTATCAGGCGAGGCGTTAGACTCTTCCCTCTTATTTGCCCTCTCATTTGGCTGCCTGCGGGAGGGGGAGCCAGTCGATACTAGCATGCTTTCTTGCAGGAGGAAGTCTTGTTCGCTCGTTTGCAAGCCTTCTCGTAGTCTCATCGCTACTATCATAGGCTGAAAATTATAGTCTAGAAGCATAATGCAGAAATCGTAATGCAGGAATCGTAATGCGAGTACATAATATATGTATATTATAAAAAAAACAAGGCGAGCACTATCCTTTCCATGAGTGATAGCCTATACCAAGCGAGCGCACTCGTCTGCATATTCTCGCTACGCGCAGTCGTCTGCTTGCTAGCATTGTGTGGCGATCGCATATTAGAGCAAAGCAAATCCTTACAAAAATCCCTACTTGGCTACGCACATCCCGTCGCTATATTCGGTTCTCTCGCCGCGTTTGGCGAGGGGCTACTAAATACTTCGCTAAAAAAAACGCATATCCTCGTCGGCTCATCTCGCTTTTGGCGCGGCTTGTCATGGAGCCTAATCCTAGTCATGCTAGCCGCTATAGTAGGTCTTGCGCTGGAGCTTCTGATACAAGCAGTAACACAAGCCTTGATACAATCCTCGTTAGTTCTACCATTGAACTCTACCATAATAGCGATGATACTCTTGTTGCTCGCGCACGCCTTCTTTTGCGCATGGTTGATCTCACACGCAGCTCTCGATAGGCATGTCGCAAGTATCGAAAGCCGGCTACGCGCACGAGACCTAGTAGGGGCAAGGCGGAAACTAGCGCATATCGTCGGACGCGAAACCAAAAGTCTATCTCGATACGCAGTAGCGCGAGCCGCTATGGAAAGCCTAGCTGAAAATTTCTCCGACGGTTCTATCGCTCCTCTATCTTACTACTTGTTGTTCGGGTTGCCCGGTATCTTCTTCTATAAAGCCGTAAATACACTCGATAGCCAGTTCGGTTATCGCTTCGAGCGCTACGCAGAATTCGGTCGCTTCGCTGCCAGACTCGACGATATCGCAAATATAGTGCCCGCGCGTATCAGCGCATTCGGAATATGTATCGCCGCATTCCTTACGCCTAAAGGCTCAGGCTGGCGCGCGATTAAATCGGTGCTCATCTTCGCTCCATCCGTCATAACTTGGGCACGGGGCGGTTTCCAATCTTCTCCTAACGCTCCGCATACCGAAGCAGCATTGGCTGGCGCGCTAAACATCAAACTCGCAGGCGAGAGGTTGTATAAAATAAACGGAGAAACCTGGAAGGTCGGAAGATGGATCGGGGGCGGCTCCGCAAGATGCAGCACCAATCACATAAGTCGTGCGCGGCATACCATCAACTATGCTATGCTATGCTTGTGCGCACTATTAGTGACTATAGCTATAATCTTCGAGTTATACTCTTAAAACTATAACCTTCGATGGACTTATTTACTCTTGAGCTGGGACTGTTGTTCCTAGCCGCAATCTGCGCGGGGGCGATCGATGCAGTCGCCGGCGGCGGCGGCTTGATCGGTCTGCCAGCTTTGCTCTTATACGGCGTCAATCCCATTCAGGCTTTGGCTACAAATAAACTACAGAGTACAGTCGGAAAGGTGGTCGCAACTATTCGCTACGCTAGGGCAGGGTTATACTCGTCTATAACACTACGGGAAATGCTGGTAAAATACGCAATACCCTGTGCCATCGGCGGTATGCTAGGAGCTTTTTGCGCAACAAAAATAGATACACGCATCTTGGAGTTAGCAATCCCAATCGTGCTTATCCTTACAGCTATATCCTTTGCGTTGAATGCTTATCGGCAAAAAATTAATATAAATAAAAAATCTGAATCTAAATATAAAAATAAATCTTCAAAAAAAATAAATATCTTCTCTAATTTTCTATTCTATATTATCGCATATTACGACGGGCTTTTTGGTCCGGGGGCTGGCACTTTCTATCTAGTGGTGCTTACCGATATTAAGAATGTGGGTTTGCGAGTTAGCATCGCACTAGTGCGGATACTAAATATGTCTAGTAACATCGGAGCAATATTAATATTTGCGCTCGCCGCTGGCTTCGCCTGGCGTGCCTGGATCGTGATGGCACTAGGGCAGATAGTTGGCGCAGGATTCGGTAGCCTTATTGCCTTACGCGTGTCTATCTTTGCCCTATGGCTTCTTGTCTGCGGCGCAACCTTGGCGATAGCAATCGTTCTACTTCTACAATAACAATAGGTAAAATAATTAACTATCCATTGATCTGTTAATTCTTATTTTTTATAATTTAATTATGTTTTTAACTTTGAGCAAAAAAAACTAGACCTACCACCTATCGTAATCTTATTAATTGTGCCATCGCACCCCACGCGCAAGCACTCCTTGCCAGCTCTCGCATACGCGCGTAGCATCAATTGAAAATAACCCAACGAGCCGTCACCCTGTCGATAGTCGCGAAGGGAACTGCCGCCAGCATCGATCGCAAGCCTTAATACTTTTCTAACGCCTTTAACTATTTGCTCGCACTCATCTAAAGTTAAGTCATGAATCTTGCGCATCGGATGAACCATAGCATCCCATAAACACTCGGTTACATAAATGTTGCCAAGACCCGCAACATAACGCTGATCCATTAAAATATCCTTGATAGCCTTGCCTCCGCTATTCTTGCTGGATTTAGATTTCTTAGAAACTTCTTCCCATAGCCAACGCCCGTTAAACCTATTCGACAGTGGTTCTATGCCTAGATGACGCAGGCGCTCGCAGTCATTATCCATATCAGTGCCCGCGCATAAATCCATAAAGCCAAAGCGGCGCACATCATCGTAGCATAGCGCTCCTCCACAAACCATATCGGCGCAAACATGTCTATGATCTATACCTAAACCATCCGCTCCTTCAGAAAACCATAGCAGACGTCCAGACATGCCTAAATGCACTAGCCAGATGAAACTCGTATCATCCTTAACGCAAAAAATAGCTAAATACTTACCACGCCGTTTCAATGCCGTAATACGCGCACCAGCAAGTCTTTCGCAAAAACGCGCAGGAAACGGAAAACGCAAATCCTTGCGCGCTAGGCGGACGCTCGAGATGCAGCGATCTACTAAACAGGAGCATAGGTAACGGCGAATGGTCTCAACTTCAGGTAACTCCGGCATAGCAAATAGCAACCGTAAGTGCTTCTAGCAAGTAGTGCTGCGAGCGCACTCTGTTCTCAGAGCACGGATGAAAGTCTCTATCTTAGTGTAATCCTTGCGCCGAATATCATCGTCTCGCGCAACAGAACTAGAAAGGTCAACACCATCCGGCCGCACAATCGAGACCGCTCGCGCTATGTTCTCCGCCTTTAAGCCACCCGCTAGAATCCACGGCTTAATACGATCGAGCAAGTTCAACCGTTGCCAATCAAAACTACTACCGCTGCCTCCGCTCTTGCTATCGAATAAATGCGACTCAACGCGGGTGTAAAATCGCGGGGCTCTATCTGCTTCTTGTCCCAAATCATCGCAAGAATCATTTTCAGAAGCATTACTAGAAGAATTACTAGAAGCATTGGCGACTCTAAAGGCTTTGATCACAGGGAGCGAAAAACTACCACAAAAACTCGGAGACTCTACACCATGCAGTTGTATCTTCTTGAGACCGACCCTAGTGGCGACCTCGCGTATATGCGAGGCTTCCTCATCGACAAAAACTCCAACAAAGCAGAAGGAGCGCGGGCACTCGGATACTAGCTCGCGCGCTCGCGCAACAGGAAGGTAGCGCGCAGAACCCTTCGCGAAAACAATGCCAAGCATCGTCGCTCCCAACGCAACACTATTCCTCGCATCCTCCGCATTCGTGATGCCACATATCTTAACTTCCACGCGCTTTCAAGTGGGAAAAACCGGTGGAAAAAATGTCCAATAAAGCGCAAGCGCAGAGAGAATTAGCAAAATAAGGACAAAGGCAAAACTTCTCATTTCTACACCTCAAGGCTATCAATAGATAAACTATTACTCATACGACCCCGCCATAGGGAAACATATCATAGCGAACTAGCTATTCAGTCTATAACCTTATGCGCTCGTCTGCAAAAACATCTTCGGAATTATCGGCAGTATCGTATCGCTTCTTGACCTTAAGGCACAAAAGTGGTATGCAATCCCATAATAAGGTATAAAGTGTGAAAAAGTGTCCTAAATCGTAAGACGAACGCAGGCTCCATGAAAAGTAATGGAAACATCTACAGAAATTGCTTCGGTAAACACAGAAGAAGAAAAGCTGACGCAGCCAGTCTTCAGTGGTACATACAAAAATCGACTCGACCCAAAAGGGCGAGTTTCAATACCCGCAGAGTTTCGACAATCCCTATGCGGCGAAGGGCAGAACGATAAAGCAATATACGCATTCCCATCGCCGCGTGGGGGGCGGTTGGAAGCTCTATCGCCAATACACTTTCAGCACATATGCAGAGATATTGAAAACTCAACCGCAATGTTCTCAGACGAAGAAGATAGCATAATGGCGCAAATAGTCGCCGCCGCTCGCAGAATCGCATTCGACGGAAATGGACGAATATTGCTACCTAAAGAGTTCCTCGACGAAATATCCTTATCGAGCGTCGCCGTCTTCGTCGGCTTCGCTAGGCGCTTCGTGATATTCTCAGAAAGCAGCCACCAGCGTTGGCACAAAGAGCGTTCCCGTAAAAGTATCGCACCTTTTAATATTCCAACATCGCCAAACTGAAAAAGAAAATGCGAAAAAAAGGGTAAGAGAAAAAATGCAAAACAAACAAGCACAAGCTAAAGCGAATGAAGCTGTAGAACTTCCTGCAAGCAAGCGCAAAGCCATGACGCACGATAGCGTTATGCTGGAGGAGGTGCTCGAAATATTTGCTCCGTTAGGAAATGGGCTGATACTCGATGCAACTTTCGGGCGCGGAGGGCATTCGCGCGCAATACTAAACCAGACATCCTGCAGCGTCTTTGCAATCGATTGCGACAAAGAAGCCGTCGAATACGCACTAAAACAGCCATTCTTCCGCAAGCACGACAAACGCTTCGCAATAACTCAAGGACCTTTCGCAAGCGCAAATAAACTGTTGGCTCAACACGACATCAACGCCCTCGACGGCGTCCTGTTCGATTACGGAATTTCATCCACTCAGCTAGATGATGCCGAGCGCGGATTCTCATTCCAAAAAAATGGACCTCTCGATATGCGAATAGCACAACAAGGCGCAACCGCACAAGAATTCCTGCAAAGCGTAACAGAACAAGGCTTATTAGAAAATCTACGCGCTTGCGGCGAGCAACACGCAAGGCGAATAACACGCGCAATCATACAAGCAAGAGCAGAAAAAAAACTACCGCACAATACGCAACAACTCGCAGAATTGGTGCGCGCTAATATACCTAGAAAAATTACTAAAAGACCTTCATACAACTTCAGAAAAAATCAAACGCGGGCGCAGCGCGACAGCGCAACTCTAACTTTTATGGCTATACGAATCGCCGTAAACAACGAACTAGAGCAAATCGCAGAGGGCTTG
This sequence comes from Alphaproteobacteria bacterium, assembly GCA_014238535.1. Lineage (GTDB taxonomy): Bacteria > Pseudomonadota > Alphaproteobacteria > JABAAW01 > JABAAW01 > JABAAW01. Next base: position 48,521 of record JABAAW010000006.1, on the reverse strand, counting down.
CGGCAAGCCGACGCTATGTTGAATGAGGGCGGACGAATCGCCGCTATATCTTTCCATTCGCTCGAAGATCGAATCGTCAAGCAACAATTCGCAGCCTGGACAGGGCGGCGTTCAAGCCAATCTACAACTTCGCGCCATCGTGCAAGCTTAGAAGATATCGCTCATAGTATAAGCAGTAGTAAAAAAAATACTCTCGCCGATGCGAGCCCAAGTATGCAGGCGCAGCTATTAGCAAAACAGCCTCGCTATCGATACATCTCCGAACGCTTGTTGCGACCAAGCTTGCGCGAGCGCTCCGCAAACCCCCGCTCACGCAGCGCAAAACTACGCGCCGTCGAAAAACATACACGCGCATACAAAGATGATAAAAGGATAGGAAGCGTAAAATGAGACGCACCGCAACATTGCTCGCTTTGATCGCTCTACTGCTAACGCTAACATTCGCGCTACAGAACAACACTAGTCTGCGTGAATTACGCGCCGAGGTCGCTCGCTTGGAGCAGAAAATTGAAAGCGAACGATCCCGTATCGCTGTCTTGCGCGTCGATTACGCAAACATAACGCGAATCGAACGGTTAGAAAAACTTACCAAAAACCTATTGCCACACCTGCGTAAAGCAAAAACTCAACAAGTGCGCGTCATCGAGGCGCAAAATGTAGAAGAAGAAATACGCGCCGCTGAAAAGCCTAAAGTAGAAAAACCGCAGGCTCTAAACTACGAAGCAATAAGGCAAAACCAGTAACTCTTCTATACCCATGATCCTAAACAATAGCCAAGAAAGCAGAGAGCAACGCTATTGGCGCCGCATACGCGAAAGCAGGGCTAGGCTGTACGTGCTAGGAGTCGCTATGCTATTGCTATTAGCAATCTTGAGCGTACGACTGCTAAGAACGCCATTCTTAGAGCAGAGGTCGGCGCTAAATAGTAATAGCCAATCTTCATCTGATCTCTTTCAAGCGCGCGCAGATATCATCGAGCGCAACGGAGTACTGCTCGCCTCAGACCTGCCGGTATCTAGTCTAAATGCAGACGTGCCGCTAATGCATCGTGCGGGTGTCGACCTAAAATCCGCCGCACGCAGGCTCGCCGAAAGCATACCACAAATAAACGAAGAAAAACTACTCACACGACTAGAGCGCGGCGGACGATTCCCTATAATGCAACGAATACTGCCTAAAGAAGCTTTCGCAGTGCGTAGTTTGGGCATACCAGGAATACATCTCATCGCTAGACCAACAAGGCTATACCCGCACGGAGACCTATTCGCACACGCCGTCGGGTTCGTCAATATCGATAATGTCGGGCAGAGCGGTATCGAGCTGAGTCTAAACTCGCGCCTGCAACGAGATCATAGCCCCATAAAACTAACCTTAGATGAGTTGCTACAGCATATACTCAGAAAATATCTCCAGCAAGCTTACGAAAAATACAACGCTCGCGCCGCATGCGGAGTCATTCTCGAGGCTAACAGTGCCGAAATACTCGCTTTGGTCTCTCTACCTACCTTCGATCCCCATCTGCCTGCTAAAATTACACCCGCGCAATACTTCAACTGCGTAGTTCAGGGAAATTATGAACTAGGTTCCATATTCAAAATACTAACCATGGCGATGGCTCTAGAAAGCGAAGTCGCAAACTTCGAAAGCATATACGACGTGCGCGAACCTATCGTCTTTTCTAACAAAAAAATATCCGATATCAAACAGAGCGAAAGACCCCTCAGCTTCGAGGAAGTATTTATACATTCTTCTAACATCGGCGCTGCTATGATCTCGCGAGACCTAGGACCAGACCTGCAACAAAATTTCCTATACGACTTCCGCATGCTCGAAGTCTTGCCCGTAGCGTTCGAGGGAAAAAGCCGACCGCTACTATCGTCAGGTGCCGATGATCTACGCGCAATGACTATCGGATTCGGACACGGCATCGCCGTTAGTCCTCTACACCTCGTTACAACCGTCGCAGGGTTGGTGACAGACGGAATCGTGCGCGCTCCAAGCATCGTCAAGCGCGAAAAAAGTGAAAAAAACTTACACTCGCGTGTAATCTCAGAAGAAACAGTCCAATCCTTGCGAAGATTGCTGTGGTTGAATATTCAAAGTGGAACAGGCGCGCGTACCGCCATCAAAGGCTACGCATTAGGCGGGAAGACTGGAACCGCCGAAAAACCAATTCGCAACCAAGAAGGAATACGATACGCAGATGACAAAGTCGTCGCTTCATTCATCGGAGTCCTGCCGATAGATAAGCCGCGATATGTGATATTCACGATGCTCGACGAACCATCCCCTCAAAGTAGCGATTTGGGCGCCATAAATGCAAGTCGAGTCTTGAGCACCGCAGTCGCAAACATCTTCCAACACATGATCGTAGCTCGTGGAATAAAGCGTAGCGACCAAAAGTCCGAAGAATTCCATACCGCGCTCGGGAATAGTAAAAATATTCTGCATAAAAAAAAGGCTACCAGAAAAAATTCTAAATCCGTTGCGGGTAACAAAAAATCGCTCGAGCAGCTAGAAACGCAAAATCGCACGTTTCAGGAGCTACCATGAAAAACCTCTCTGAAGCAAAACCGATGCTAAACCCTGACGCTAACATCGTCGCAAACCTGCTCGGCATGACTTCCGATAGCCGCAGAGTCCGAAAAGGTTGGTTGTTCGCCGCTCTAACAGGCGATAGACTCGACGGTAGAGACTATATAGAGGATGCACTAAAGCGCGGCGCAAAAGCCGTGCTCGCGCAGGTCGGTTGTAAAAAGCCACCGCAAATGCCAGCAGATACTATATGGATCGAAGCACCTGAACCACGCCGAAAACTAGCGCAACTCGCAAGCCTATACCATGCCGAAAAACCTCAGAATGTCGTCGCCGTAACCGGCACTAATGGAAAAACTTCCAGTGTCGTATTCCTGCAGCAGCTATGGCACGCATCAGGTATAACTTGCGCTTCCATCGGAACATTAGGCTTGCGGCAAAAAAACGAAGAGGCAGAATATACATCTGGCATATCCTCGAAAGACGCAAAAAATGCTTCAGCGCAACACGCAAGCCTAACGACACCAGACCCCATTCTTCTACACGAATTGCTCGCGCAGCTCGCAAACAACGGAGTCACGCATTGCGCATTAGAGGCTTCGAGCCACGGTTTGGCGCAATATCGTCTAGATGGGCTACTCTTCAACGCTGCAATTCTAACAAACCTGTCGCAAGACCATCTCGATTACCATAAAACTTGGGAAAACTACCGCTCCGCAAAACAACGGTTGTTTAACGAATTGCTGGCAGCCAATGCCTCAGTCGTATTACCGCTCGCAGAACCATTCGCACAAGCAATTGAAAAAAAAATCGCAGCCGCTCAAAACCCCATAAGCATACTGAAAACGCATCTCGGTGATACAGACGACAAGCGCGCATCCATAAGCGCATTCAATGCAAAAATAGACGAAAAAAAAGGCTCGACTAGACTTTCTTTACGCTTCGCTACCAAAGATTTTATTGGGCAATCTCAAATATCAACAAGCAACACTCCAAAAGACATCATACTAGAGCAAGTCGAAGTGCCGTTCGTCGAGCGATTCCAAATCAATAACCTGTTAGGAGCTATAACCGCCTTCATCGCTCTCGCTATGCAGAAGCAGAACGCGCATAGCCACATCAAGGCTACGAGAAACACCAGCGCAAGCGTAGAGCCAGCCTTCGCTACTATGATTGCATCCCTGCCTGCTATCTTAACGCGATTGCATGCAGTGCGCGGGCGCATGCAGCGTTTCACCCATCCGCTAATGCAGGCAAGCGTATATGTAGACTTCGCGCATACTCCCCAAGCACTAGAAGTCGTGCTAAAAGAAGCTAGGCGGCTAGTCAAGGCTAGTCATACTGAAAAAGTAAGCGGGCGCGTGCTATGTCTCTTCGGTTGTGGCGGCGATCGTGATCGCGAAAAACGACCTAAAATGGGCGCCATCGCCGCAGAACTAGCAGATAGAATATACATAACAGACGATAACCCTAGGGGCGAAAAAGCAGCTGGAATACGCAAAGCAATACTGCAGCCGTTGCAGGACGCATCGAAATCATCGTCAGATAACTCTAAAAATGCTCCCTATTACGAAATAGATGATCGCAAGGTCGCAATCAAACTCGCTATAAGCGATATGCAACCGCGCGACGTCCTAATCATCGCCGGCAAAGGGCACGAAAGCGGGCAAATAATCGGAAGCGAAGTGCGTACATTCGACGACGCTATGGTCGTGCGCGACGCTCTAAATGCCATAGCAAAGGGGTGAGACAAAATACAATGCTATACAAACAAGACGAACTCGCTCAAGCTTTAGGTATATCTAGCTCAACGCCCGCAGTCAGCGGAGTATCCATAGATTCACGCAGCGCAGAAAAAGGAGACCTGTTCTTCGCCTTGAAGGGGCCAAAGTTCGATGGGATAGACTTCCTAGAACAAGCCTTCGCTCGCGGGGTAGCTTATGCAATCATCGCTGGCGAGTATAAAAAACAACAGAAAATCGATGGCGCGCGTGTGCTAAAGGTAGATGACACCTTGAAAACCCTCACGCGTCTAGCGTCATACGCGCGTAGCCGTACATCAGCGCGTATCATCGCTATTACAGGAAGTGTCGGAAAAACAAGCTTGCGTGCGTTGCTACAAAATATCTTGCCAGGTGCCGTCGCTGCTAGCTTAGGAAATCTCAATAATCATATCGGAGTTCCCCTATCACTCGCGCGCATGCCTCGCGAAAGCCAATACGGTGTCTTCGAACTAGGGATGAGCAAACAAGGCGAAATCGCTAACCTATCGGCTATCGTACGTCCGCACTTCGCCATAATTACCGCTATCGCTCCAGCACATCTAATGTTCTTCGAAAGCGAGGACGAAATATGCGACGCTAAAGCCGAAATCTTCGCAAATGTTTCACAATGCGCTCTATTCCCCGCAAACGAAAAGTATCGAGAGCGACTATACGCGCACGCCGTAAATGTTCCAAAGGTCGCAACATTCGGTAGCGATGAAAAAAGCAACTATCGATTATGCCAATACACTACTCGCAATGACTCAACAGAAGTGCGTGCTATCTTTCCAAGTAAATCTAAAGGTAGCGAGCAAGAGGAGCAACATCAAGGGGAGAAAGGTATAGAACACCAATGGCGTATCGGTGGATACGGTGCCGCGCGCGTATTAGGCAGTCTCGGCGCGCTAGCCATTTGCAATGAACTAAATCTAGATGTAGCGAGTATCGCAAAAAAACTGCAAAACCAATTCCCTCTGCAGGGAAGAGGAGCTATCAGCGAGATAAATCTCGCTTCTCCAGCCAAGAGCTTTCATCGGCGAATTCGCGTCATCGACGAAAGCTATAACTCTTCCCCTGTCGCATTACGCACAGCCCTTGCAACATTAGCATCCCTAAATCCACGCAGGATCGCAGCCCTAGGCGACATGCTCGAACTGGGTAAGCATGAAATCGAAATGCACTCAGAACTCGCCGCCGACGCAGCGCGCAGTTGCGATGCAGTCTTCACTTGTGGAAATTTGATGCAGAAACTATACCGAAATCTACCACGCAGCAAACGCGGAGCGCATAGGGACGAAGCGCAGGAACTAGCAAAGCCTTTGTTAGCGCATCTAAAGCATGGCGATACTCTGCTCGTTAAAGGTTCGCTCGGTAGTGGTATGCAGATTTTGCTAGAAGAACTCAACCAGCACGCGACAGCATAAAACATGGCTAAACAAGTTCATAAAGCCGTGAAAAATAGGGCAGAAGGAAATAGGTAAATACTATGGTTACTTATCTTGCAACATACACGGACCTATCGATCCTATTCAACCTATTCCGATATCTAAGCTTTCGAGGTGGGGGGGCGCTCGCAACATCTTTATTGCTAAGCCTATTCTTTGGAAATTGGTTGATCGCAAAACTGAAAGCAATGCAGCGGGGGGCGACCACCGTGCGCGAATATGTGCCAGATACGCATCTGGCAAAGCATGGAACTCCTACTATGGGCGGATTGCTAATGCTCGCTTCCTCTTCAGTCGCAATTCTGCTTTGGACCGATCTACGAGTAGTAAATGTATGGATCGTCTTGGGAATATTCTGGGGTTTCGCTGTCGTAGGATTCCTTGATGACATGCGTAAAATTCGACACAAATCAAAAGGCATATCAGTTCGCTCGCGTATCATCATGGAAGTATCTCTCGCAGCAATAGGCTGCTTCTTATACCTGCACTATACAGACTTGGGATTCGCTACAAGCCTGCCGTTTCCTTTTTTCAAAAATGCGCTAATAGAATTAAACTACTTCTACATAATGCTAGCAATAGTGATGATAGTTTCTAGCGCAAACGCCGTAAACATCACCGACGGCTTGGATGGTTTGGCAACAGGACCATTAACCGCCGCACTAGGCTGCTTCGGATTAATCGCATACATTTGCGGAAACGCAATCTACGCACAGCATCTACAGATACTATACATTCCAGAGGCTGGCGAACTAGGGGTAATTTGCGCCGCTCTAGTCGGTTCTTGCCTCGGATTCCTATGGTTCAATGCACCGCCAGCACGAATCTTCATGGGCGACACTGGCTCGCTATCCATGGGCGCCGCATTGGCAAGCATCGCAGTAATAACAAAGCACGAGATAGTTCTTGGAATCGTCGGCGGATTGTTCGTAATCGAAACCGTTTCGGTTCTCTTGCAGATCGCCTCATTCCAGTTGTTTGGCAAGAGAATATTCGCAATCGCTCCACTACACCATCATTTCGAAAAACGAGGATGGGCAGAAGCAACCATCGTAATACGCTTTTGGATAATATCAATCATATTCGCTCTACTAGCGTTGGCAACACTAAAAATACGATGAAAACAAAACCTCAAAATTCACAGCACGATGATGCCAATAAGGCTAAAGAGGCTCCATTATGCTTCCGCAATCTAGAGGTAGGATTGTTCGGCTTAGGAAAGTCGGGACTAGCATGCGCAAAAGCATTGATACAGGGTGGAGCCATACTGCACGCATGGGATGATAGCAAAGACGCGCGCGCGCGCGCAGCAGAAATAGGCATACCGCTCGGCGATCTAAATCTAGAACAGCCGATGCGAGATTGTAGCTTCCTCGTGCTCGCTCCAGGCATACCTCTAGAGCATCCAATCGCAAATAACGCTAGGCTCTGGGGTAAGGAGATAATAGGCGATATAGAACTAGCATGGCGGGCAAACCCAAATATAAAGGTGCTTGCTATTACCGGCACTAACGGGAAGTCTACTACTACTGCTCTGCTAGGACACATATTCGAAAAATGCGGGTGCAGGGTGCAGGTCGGAGGAAATATCGGACGACCGATCCTCGAACTCGATACAGCAAACTCAAGCGAGGGTGTAGAGTTGGTATTGGAACTCTCATCCTTCCAACTAGACTTGATCAAAAAGGCGCGTTTCGAGGTCGGAATCCTGCTGAATATCGCTCCAGATCATCTCGAGCGATACGAGTCCATGGACGCATACATAGCAGCTAAAACACGCATCGCTCGAAACACAAAAGGCAAAGATATACTAATATGCGGAATCGACGACGAATGGTCGCAACGCTTGTTCTTAGCATTTAGCAACCAGGGGTTGAAAACATTACCAATATCCGCAAAAAACGAGGCTCCAAGTGGGGTATGGGTCATAGGCGGTAGGCTATACGACGATACGCAAGGGGCAACAAAAGTATATGATATTCCCGAAAACAAATATCTGCGCGGCATGCATAACGCGCAAAACATAGCCGCCGCATACACTGCTGCCAAATGCTATCAAAGGATAACTCCGCAAAATATCATCGAAAGTCTGAAAAGCTTTAAAGGTCTAGAGCATCGAATGCTCGATTTAGGAACGCGCGCAGGAATACTCTTCATCAACGATTCAAAAGCAACAAACCCACACGCAACAAAGCACGCCATAGCAGCTTGCTCCGATAGCAATATATTTTGGCTCGCTGGTGGTAGGATGAAAGGTGGGGCTACTTGGCTACAAGAAATTGTCGAACTACTCGCTACAAAACCGCTCGTGCAAGAAGGTTTCTTCTTTGGTGAAGCGAGAGATATTTTCACCAGTTGCTTCGTAAATAAATTCCCATGCACAAGCGTAGCAACGCTAAAAGAGGCTTTCAACGCCGCTATCAACGCCGCGCGTAAACAGGTCGAAAAAGAGGATGCAGTAGGAGAAAAAGGCGCAAGGAAAGCAAATAGGCAGCCGATAATACTATTATCACCATCTTGTGCCTCCTTTGATCAATTCGCAAACCACGCCGAGCGCGGTAAGTGTTTCGAACTTTTAGTCAAAACATTTGAAGCTGATGCTATCTCCATAAGTAAAAACCAAGTAGCACAAATATAGAGACATGACAGAGCATCAAATAAATCATCTCGCGAAAGCAAACTCTAGAGGTGAGGTGCGCGTTGAATCGCAAACCATAGCCGTTGGCATCGCGCGATGGTGGGCAAGCATCGATAGGTGGTTGCTTGCATACGTTCTAGTACTCGCTCTATTAGGCTTGCTCATACAATTCGGGATAAGTCCAATACTGGGTAAAAAATTCTCTCTAGCTCCATATACATTCGCTGCAAAGCATACTCTGTTCCTAAGCGTGAGCTTGGTAATCGCTCTCGTAATCGCAGGCTCGAATCGCTCAATATTGGTGCGCTATGCAGGATTCTTGCTATTGCTGGCAGGCATAACAACGATAGTGATTCTACTTACCGCAGAGCCATATTATGGCGCACGACGGTGGTTATCATTCGGGCTATTCACAATACAGCCATCAGAGTTTATGAAACCCGCTTTTACATTGATCGCAGCTGCAATGTTCGCGCGCTACTTGCAAGCAGACCGCAATAATATGTGGTTACTCGCGCTAATCGCCCTATACGCTATACTCGCTACACTGCTATTCCTACAGCCAGATATCGGGCAACTGCTCTTGATAACCTTTAGCCTACTCAGCATGTGGTTCGTCGCAGGAATGTCCTTTTTCGTAATGCTAGCCTGGCTCGCAGCCGTACCATTAGCCGCAATAATGCTCTATAAAACACTACCGCATGTCGCAGGGCGGTTGGATGCATTCATAAAAACCGCATCACAATCAGAAGCAGTACACGGCGACCAAGTACACATGGGACTAGAACTACTACGCCAAGGCGGAATGTTCGGTAAGGGATTGGGTATCGGTAAGGCCGCGCGAAGAATGTTCGACCCGCAAAGCGATTTCGTCTTCATCGCAATCGGAGAACAACTAGGAATAGTAATAGCTCTCGTCGTCGTGATACTATATGCCTGCATCGTATGGCGTGTCATCATGCGCGTGCACTCCATAAATCTTCCCTTTACTCTGCTCGCTACCACAGGATTGCTGACGCAGATAGTATGCCAAGCAGCAATTAACATCGCCTCAACTCTGGCTATGATACCTCCTAAAGGTACTACTTTGCCTTGGATATCCGCAGGTGGCTCCTCATTGTTGGCTTTAGGGATAACCCTAGGTTCATTGTTGTGCTTGACGCGATACAATAACGAGAGGGCGCTCGTGTGAAAAAAAAGCATAACGATAGCAAACAGCAAAAACTAGTGATGATCGCAGCAGGCGGTACAGGAGGGCACATCTTCCCAGCACAAGCCTTCGTCGAAACCTTGCAAAAAATAACCAATTACAGACTAGTCTTGCTTGGCGACAAGCGCATACTTCCGCTAAACGGAGCACTGAAAAAAATCGAATTCCATCGCATATCAGCTGAAGGAATTAGCGGACGATCTCGATTGGGATTCCTGCTAGCTATAACTATACTCGCTATAGGTTTCCTGCAATCGCTATACTTATTGCGTAAAACTCGTCCCGCAGTCGTCATAGGGTTTGGCGGATACGCCGCATTACCGCCGATGCTCGCCGCTAACATAACTCGCGTGCCAACCGTATTGCACGAGCAGAACGCAGTGCTAGGACGCGCTAATAGGTTGCTACTACCAGGTGCCGATCGAGTTGCTTTATCTTTCCGACAAACTCGATTCATCGAAGGATCAATCAGTAAAGGGCTCGCCGTCTGGACAGGAAATCCAGTGCGATCTTCATTCCAACGACTAACACAAAAATCATATCAAACTATCAATAGCAAAAATGATACTATAAGGTTACTCGTATTGGGTGGAAGCCAAGGTGCTCGCGTCTTTGGCTCTTGCGTTCCTCAAGCAATCGCTTTGCTACCACAAAACTTGCGCGAGCGCATACAACTTTGCCAACAGGTGCGCAAAGACCAAATCCAATCCGTACGCCAATTCTACAAACGCTACAGAATAAAAGCACAGACTAATCATTTCTTCGCCGATATCGCTGCACGAATGGACGCAGCTCATCTAATCGTATGCCGCGCAGGCGCTACAACGCTAGCCGAAATCGTCACTGTCGGACGACCCGCTGTGCTAATACCATACCCTCATGCCATCGACGACCATCAACGCGAAAACGCCCTACGGATCGTTCGCGCAGGTGCTGGATGGATGATACCCGAAGATACATTAACTCCAGAGATACTATCTAGAAAAATAGCAGGGCTACTAGAGCATAACGAGTTCTTAACCATCGCCGCAAAATGCGCTCGAAAACTAGCTCATAAAAATGCCGAAAAAAAACTCGTCGCCGTCGTGCGCGACCTAGTCGATAACGAAAACAAAGCCAGCAAGGGGCAGATACTCGCATGAAGCCATTGCACAAAAATGAACTAGCAAAAAAAACTCGCCTAGATGCCCGCGAGAAGCCAGACGCTATACTCATCGAGCAAGGACTATCCTTTGACAAAGGACTAGCACCACATGGGATCATTCATTTTACCGGCATCGGAGGTATCGGGATGTCGGGAATCGCTGAAACTATGCACAACCTAGGATTCAGCGTGCAAGGCAGCGACCGCTCCCATAATGCAAACATCAAAAGGCTACAAGAATTAGGAATAAAAATCAACATCGGCGAAAACCTAAAGGCAGTCGAGTGTGCCGCAGTATTGGTATACTCATCTGCAGTACGCGAAGACCATGTTGAACTATGCCACGCTCGCGCTCTAAGGATACCCATCGTGCGCCGCGCAGAAATCCTAGCAGAACTGATGCGCTTCAAAACAACCATCGCCGTCGCAGGAACTCATGGAAAAACAACGACAACATCGATAGTCGCAACAATGCTCGAAAACTGCGGACTCGACCCAACCGTCATAAATGGTGGAATCATCAATGCCTTCGGCTCCAATGCGCGTAAGGGCGAGAGTGCGTGGATGGTCGTCGAGGCCGACGAATCTGACGGCTCATTCCTGCACTTGCGACCAACTATCGCAATCGTTACAAATATCGATCCAGAGCACTTAGAAAATTATGATAACTTCGAACATTTGCGGCAAAGCTTCCGCTCGTTCGTACAGAGTATTCCATTCTACGGATTCGCAGTTCTCTGCGTCGACCATCCCAGCGTACAAAAACTGGTCGGCGAGATAGACGACAGGCGTGTACTAACATACGGCTTTAGCCCGCAGGCTCTATACCGTGCCGTCGATGTTCGGCTAAAGCCCGATATCGGTATGCAATTCTCAATAAAGGTCGAAGATAAAAACCAAAAATGCGTCATAGAAAACATAACCTTACCCATGTTTGGCGAACATAATGTCGCTAACGCGCTCGCAGCTGCTACCGTCGCTCTGCGCCTAAACCTAAAAGCAAACGCAATCGCTCAATCTTTAGAAAATTTCAAAGGCGTAAGAAGACGATTCACTCAAGTAGGAAAAACTAACGGGGTGACCATCATCGACGACTACGGGCATCATCCTGTAGAAATCACCGCCGTCCTAAAAGCCGCAAGACCTCTCATCAAGCAAGGCGCTCGCCTAATCGTCGTATACCAGCCACATCGATATTCTAGACTATCTAGATTGTTCGAAGATTTTCGCCGCTGCTTCAATGATGCCGATAAACTTTTCGTCGCTCCCGTCTTCGCTGCCGAAGAAAATCCAATACAAGGCGCCGATAGCCAAAGCCTAGTCGAAGGAATAAAAACCTGCGGACATCGCGATGCAAACTATATCGAATCCTGCGAAGAGGTGAATAAAAAACTTATAGAACAAGCTAAATGTGGAGACTATATCGTCTTCTTGGGCGCAGGCTCGATAACGCAATGGGCGCAAGAATGTGCAAAAGAATTCGTAGCAAAAAATAAAAAAGGCTAACCCCATGACGCAGACACAAAAAAACATATCCATTAGCGAAACTATGGCTGATAATATTTCTACACACTCTCACGCAGAAAAAAATACGCATACAGATACCTGTACGCATACGCATACGCATGCAAATAACCGTACGTATATAGATACAGAGAAACTCGCAAGCATGACGCTTTCTCCATGCCGCGGCAAGATCACGCGCAATGCAGAACTAGCAAAGCGCGTATGGTTCAAATGCGCAGGAAAAGCCGATATCTTGTTCGAGCCAAAAGACGAAGACGACCTGATAACATTCCTAAATAATGCGCCAAAAATACCGATAACAGTGCTAGGCGCAGGCTCAAATGTGCTTATTTCTGACAGCGGAATACGAGGGCTTGTCGTAATATTATCGCATAACTTCACTCATAAAAGTATCGACGAGGATGGACGCATAACCGCAGGCGCGGCTCTAGGCGACGGCGCACTTGCTCGATTCGCGCAAGCAAACGAACGCTCAGGGTTGGAATTCTACGCAGGCATACCAGGTACCATCGGAGGCGCCGTACGCATGAATGCAGGTGCAGAAGGTGTCGAAACCAAAGATCGTCTACTCGATGCTCGTATCTGCGACTTGCGCACAGATACGCCTAAAGTGATAACCATATCCAATCAAGAGTTACAATTCGCATACCGAGCCTCAGCAATAGGTAGGGATATGATCGTCTTGAGCGCACGCTTCGAAACAAAAACTGGCAAGCGTGAGGAAATCGCTAGAAAAATAGCCGAAATCAAGGCTAAAAGAAAACGCACGCAACCCATCGATCAGAAAACAGGCGGTTCAACATTCAAAAACCCGCTCGGCGATAAAGCTTGGCTCTTGATAGAACGCGCAGGAATGCGAGGTGCTCGCATCGGGGGCGCAAAGGTCTCGGAAAAGCATTGCAACTTCCTGATAAACCATGATCACGCAAGCGCAAACGATATCATGGCGCTCGCAAAAAAAGTACGCGCACGCGTGAAAAGCATGTGCGGCGTACAACTCGAGTGGGAAATAGTGCGCTTGGGATGGTATGCAGAAAAAACAAGCACGAGGATAATAGCGTGAGCGTAAAGCAGTCTGAAAATAAAAACAGAGCTAAACCGGAAAATATTCTGGTCATCCTCGGTGGAGTATCGTCTGAGCGTGAGGTATCTCTACAAACAGGGCAGGCATGCGTAGATGCGCTAAACAAGCGCGGATACAAGGTTCGGGTTTTCGATTGGCAAAAACGCGAAGCAACACAGCTGTTGCAAGCCATAACAACTCCTACACCCGATGTCGCGTTCAACGCGCTGCATGGAACTTGCGGCGAAGATGGTTGCCTATACGGATTAATGGAGTGTTGCGCAATCCCTACAACCCATTCCGCAACTCTCGCATCCGCTATCGCAATGGATAAGTTGATGACTAAACAGCTGCTAGAGCAAAGCGGAATCCGCTTCCCTGAAAGCATGAAACTAGAAGTCGCGGTAGGCAACGAAAGGCAGGAATCTCCTATTCCCGTACCCTATGTAATCAAACCAATCGCGCAAGGCTCAAGCATCGGGGTCGTGCGAAATCTCGAGAAAGGAAAACCTTTGCCAAGCAGTAGACAGTTCCCATTGATGATCGAGCGGTATATTCACGGGCGCGAGTTTACTGTCGGCGTTTTCAAAGGTACAGCATTAGGAATTACAGAAGTCATCGCTAGGCAAGGCGAATTCTACGATTATAAAGCTAAATACAACGAAGAAATGGCCGCAAGCCATGTCTTCCCAGCTAAAATAGAACATAAATTGGCTACTAAAATATGCAAATGGGCAGAACTCGCGCATAAAAATTTAGGCTGTCGCGTAATCAGCCGATGCGACTTTCGATACAATCCACAAGAACCAGAAGAAAAAAACCTCTATATGTTAGAAATAAATACGCACCCAGGTATGACAGGCATGTCGCTAGTTCCAGAACAAGCGCGAGGGGTAGGCATAGAGTTCGAAGAGATAATAGAAACTCTCGTGCTCGACGCGTGGCAGAAAAAAGAACACAAGGGTAAAAGGTATGAAGCCGCAAACTAGAATAATTATGAAATGGGTTCTGCGCGCTATCTTGTTAGGAGCGCTAACTTTGCCTATCATCCTCGGTTATGAGCTAATGCTTAACTCCTTAAGTAAAAAGTCTGGCTTCGTTTTGCGTGAAATACGAATCTATGATCGAGAGCGTAGCGACAAGCAAGAGGTGCTCGATAGCTTGAATCTAGATATCGGGATGAGCTTGGCAGCAATATCGCCAAGCAAATTACGAGAGCGCCTACTAACTTTGCGATGGGTCGACGATGCTAGCGTACAGCGCTACTGGGCTGGGCTGCTCGTAGTCGAACTACAAGAGCACAACCCCGCAGCTCTGTGGCAAAACGGACAAACTCTAGTGCCTATAAGTATCGACGGGACACCTATCGTGACCGACGGTTTCACTCCTTTCGAAAACCTATTCCATATATCCGGCGAAGAGGCTCCAGCTCGGCTAGAGGAACTATTACAGGTAATAGATCATTGGCAAGAATTACGAACGCATATAACGCAAGCTAATTTAAGTCCACAAAACACTTGGAACATTACATTACGAACAGGAACAAAAATCTTGCTGGCGCCAGACCCTTTGGTGCGAAACATCGTGCAACTCTTACGCCTAGAGAGACACTTTGGAATACTCGAAGCTCCACCGATGATCATAGACCTGCGTGCAAATGATCGCGCTAGCGTTCGCGCAATATCCAATGATGCAAAAGAATTGGTAATGAAAATGAGGAACGAGCGATGAGAAAGTCTGTCGCCGACGCAATCATAGACTTAGGGCACGCAAAGGTAGCAGTCACAGTGCCAAGAGAGGCAAACAGAGAGCAAAACTCGGTCGCGGGAAACTATGTAAATAGCCAAATTTTTTGCAAAGCGATGGCTTTCGAAAACCTTCATATAGACTTGCAAACAGCACCTACAAGCAAGCAGGAAATCCAACGCGGTGAAGCATTGCGTCGCATACGCATTCGCGCGGAACAAAAAGCTCAACAAAAGGTGCGTAGAGTTCTGCTCCTAGCAGCAGAATCTTCTCTGCAGGCAATCTCGCATAGCGACCAAGATTATAGAAAAAATGGGTTGCGAAGGCTGAATGCTATCGTCGTAGATCACAACAAGCGACCGCTTGCTTTCTATGCAATGGAAGAAAAAAAATGGCAAGCATATAACCGTATCGCTGACTATGCAGGAGTCAAAATCATAGGGTTCGTCTTCCCAACAATCGCTATGGGATACTGCCTGCTAACGCAAATGCCAAAGCATAAAAATGCAAATAGTTTCATCGTGCTCGATATTGGCGCGCACAAGGTTAGCATCGCATTGTTCGAAGATGGACTACCATACGGAATGTATCAGAAAATACCACACGAAAGCCTCAATAGGACGCACAACAAAACTTCTAGCGCAATCAACGATAAAGCAGTTCGTGCATTTTCTACCATCGACTTTGGTACGCGCAAACTAAACAACGCTTTAGCCGATACCTTGCAGATAACGAGCAAAAATGCCGAGCAGCTATTACACTCAATGCGCTTCTCCGAAGAAACTATCGCGTCATACCTTGGAATCGAAAGAGAAAAGCACAAAGAGAAATATAGCAAAGTAATAGAAATAAAACGCCACTTTCCCCAACGCATCGCTAGCTCGTTGCAAAACACTATGCTATCACAACACCTTGGAAAGCAAGGAGTAGAACAAATTATCACTCCCATATATTCTATCGCGATGCAAGAGGTCGCAAGTCAAATAAACCGTATCGCTCCGCGATTCCCAAAAGATGCACCAGTGTATATGTACGGCGGCGGTGCCAATATACCAGGAGCACAGACGCTCGCTACAAACATACTACAGCGGTGCGTCTTTCCAGCAATACTACCGCGCATCGAGGGAATATCCGACCGAAGGCATACAGAGAGTATAAGTGCCATCGCCGCTCTGTTCTTGCTTGCTAGTCAATCTAGGCAAAATAACGCTTACGAAAACAAAAATCATAATGCGCACGAATACTCAACAAAACAGTTCAAACTTTCACAAACAACAATTGCTAAAAATGAAATCCTCGCCACAAACTAATAAGGAGAAGAAATATGCTTAAAAATCTATCCGTGCCCGGACGAGACGTCGAAGAAAACTTACCGCGTATAAAAGTGCTAGGTGTAGGCGGCGCAGGCGGAAACGCTATCGATAATATGATTGGAAATGGAATGAGCGGAGTCGAGTTTCTGATTTGTAATACCGACGCACAAGCTTTGCTAAAGTCTGTGTGCGAGCATCGATTGCAACTAGGCGAGGAAGAAACTAAAGGCTTAGGCGCAGGCAGTTCACCGCAAATCGGAAGAAAAGCCGCAGAGGAAAACCAAGACGAAATTCGCGCATTCTTGCAAGACGCGCAAATGGTCTTCCTCGCAGCAGGGATGGGAGGTGGAACAGGAACAGGTTCCAGCCCAGTCATCGCTAGAATCGCAAAAGAACTAGGAATACTAACCGTAGCCGTAGTTACTACTCCTTTCGCCTTTGAAGGCAAGCAACGAAGGCAACTCGCCGAATGCGGGGTTATGGAACTAGAGGGAATCGTCGATACTATTTCCGTCATCAATAACCAAAATCTATTTCGTATCTCCTCCGACAGCACAAAAATGCAAGAAGCATTCGCAACAGCAGACGAAGTACTCGCTTCTAGCGTGCGCAGCATCACAGACTTGGTAACTCGACCAGGAGTCATCAATAGCGACTTCGCAGATGTGCGGACGGTAATGGCTAATGGCGGACGTGCGCTAATCTCAACCGTCGAAACCGAAGGCGAAGGACGCGCAGAAAGAGCCGCTGAAGCCGTAGTGCTAAATCCTCTATTAGAAAAAGTCGATATCGCCACCGCGCAGAAACTTCTGATACAAGTCGTCGGCTCCGAAGACTTAAAACTCTTCGAGGTGCAGGAAATCGTAGATCGTATAGGACAATCCATCGAAGGGGACCATTCGGTAGCATTCGGATACTCCCTCGATAAAGAACTCGTAGGGCGCTTGCGAGTCTCCGTCGTCGCAACAGGTATCGAAAATCCAGACGAAGAAAAAAATGACGCAGCCAGAGATGATGGTAGAGCCGCTATGTGGTTCGATACACATCAGCGAGCACGGCGTAAAGAACACGAAAATGCTAGCGAAGAAGAACAAATGCAAGGCGGGTTCGAAAACAATGTCGAAAGGCATAGTAATATGAGGCTCGAACAAGAAGAAAATAGTAGGCAAAAAACAAGTGTAGACGACAAAGTCGCTAGCAAGGGTAATGGTAAAGCCAATAGAAATACTCCCATAATCTCGCGGCGGGAAAACAGCGCTTTTCGCAATGAACTCAATAACCGTATGAGCGGGCAAATCTTGGTGAAAAATGCAGAAGAAACGCAAACCGCGCTCCGCGGAAGGCAAGACGCTTCAAATTCCGTAGGAAATAGCGGTGCTAAAGAGAGAAAAAAGCCTAGTCATAAAAATATAGGTGGCGCACAGAGTATACTAGAAGTTATGAAAAACTTCCTAGGAATCAAAGGCGATAGCCTACCTCCTAGCGCGCCAGTCTACCTACCTCGATATGAGGCAGAAACGAGTTCGCTACCATTCGAACAGTCTATCGATACGCAAAACGCATATCAGAGTGCTAAACAATCTAACACTCCGCACTCTAGAAATAGTAACGGGCAGCACAGCGCTCAACCGAATGGGCAACCAATGGCAATCCCTGCTTTCTTGCGAAGGCAAAAAAATTAAAGAAAAAGGCTCGGTGGGATTAGTGCTCGTGGGTTGGCTTTTCGAGCTATAGGCGTTATAAACATATACTATGAACCAGCTTACATCCGCATCAATACGCCATCCTGAAAAGCGTCATGTGCTCGTCGCACCTACACTTAAGCGACCAGCTTGGATACGCGGCAAAGCTCCTAGCAAAGCATACGAGGAAACGCGGTCCGTTCTGCGTAATCGGAAACTAACAACCGTATGCGAGGAGGCCGCTTGTCCTAACATCGGCGAGTGTTGGGCAAAAAAACACGCAACCTTTATGATACTCGGAGCAGTTTGCACTCGGGCTTGTGCTTTTTGCAATGTCATAACGGGCAAGCCTAAAAGTGTAGATTTGGGAGAACCTCGCAGAATCGCCAGCGCAGTCAAAGAAATGGAATTAACGCATGTCGTAATCACATCGGTCGATCGCGACGATCTCGATGATGGAGGGGCAAAACAATTTCGCGAAACCATAATAGCTATTCGTAAAACCTCCCCAGAGGCAACAATAGAAATTTTAACACCAGATTTTCGCAATAAGCAAGGCGTGCTCGATATTTTGTCGCATACCCCACCCGACGTATTCAATCACAACATAGAAACAGTCCCACGCTTATATGCAAAAATTCGCCCAGGCGCTAGATACTTCACCAGCCTCGAATTGCTCGCACAAATAAAACGCCGACACCATACCTGCTTCACCAAGTCAGGGCTAATGCTAGGGCTGGGGGAAAGCAACGAGGAAGTATTGCAAGTGATGGATGATTTGCGAGCCGCAAACGTAGACTTTATTACCATAGGTCAGTACTTGCAACCAACGCCTAGGCACGCTACTTTAAAACGCTATGCAACGCCTGACGAGTTTAAGCGCTTCGCCGTAATAGCAAAGGCAAAAGGTTTCTTAATGGTCGCATCATCGCCCATGACGCGCTCCTCATACCACGCAGGCGATGACTTTCGTGCGCTAAAACTCGCACGCGAAAAAACACAAGCATAAGTGCGAGATCGTACAAGTGCCAACTTGCCGTGATTGCTTTCAGGTCATAGAATGCCTAGATTCCATAAACTGCGACATCTGCATCATAGCCCAGAGTTGTTATTCGAAATAGTATTGGCGATAGAACAATACCCGCAGTTCTTGCCGTGGTGTCTCGAGGCAAAAGTGCGGACACGCAGAGAATCTTCTTTGATTGGTGATATGCGTGTTGGGTATGGGGTTGCCAGCCGTACATTTCGTAGCTATGTTAAATTCGACAAAACCAAAGGAACAGTCGATATGCAAGCAGATAATAGCATATTCTCACATTTTGAAAGCCAGTGGAGTATCTTACAAGATAGCTCTAATAGAAAATCATCCGCCACACGAGTGAACTTCTTCATAAACTTCGAACTACATCATAACCACTTCGGTTTTATCTTCGAGCGATTGTTTCGCAACGCAGCTGAACGCATGGTCGAGGCTTTCGAAAAACGCGCAGACGATATCGCGCCTATCAAGATAGATACATAGCTTCATCTAATGCGCTCAATAGGCGCAGTGGTCATATAGAGAACGCCAGTCATGCATACTTTGTGGTTGCGGGAATATGGCTAGTAAGCGTTCCGCGGGCGTGCGTTGCTCTTGCACTATCTGTTCCAATGGCTCTAGGAATGGTCTTTCATCGGTGATAGAAAAATTATCGCTACGGTGCTTGAGTCCTAAACTAGCGATGGCGATCACATCCTTCGCAATAGAGTTAAGAGTACGCGAGCAACAGCGTGCATGCAAACCTAAACGCGGCACAAGGCGGTGAGCTGCAATAAGGGATTCTCCTTCCTCGTTTTCACCATCGGGTGCTACTAATTCTCTCGCAAGTAGTAAGGCTTGCTCTTGCGCTTGTTCGTCATACAGCAATCCAGCCCACAATGCAGGCAGAGCGCACAGCATAGCAGAATCACCACTATCCGCTCCTCGCATTTCAATAACATGCTTCAAGCGTGCTTCAGGAAAAATCATACGCATATGGTTCTCCCAATCTTCTAAACGCGCACTACCATGCTTTCGGCGTAATTCTGCTCCGTTCGCTCCATCTAGGTAATCGGCAAACGTGTGCTGCAACATGTCTACATACTTGCCATCGCGCACGATACAATATAGCGGAATGTTCAAAGCATAATCACGCCATTTCGCAAAACTGAAATCCTCCCTAAATACAAATAAAGGAAGCCCGCAACGTTGCTGATCGCTATCAAGCCAGTAATGCGCGCGGTTCGAGAGGATGCCGTTCGCCTCGCCTTCACAATAAGGCGAGTGCGCAAATAAAGCCGTCACCACCGGCTGTAAGGCAGTAGCTATGCGCATCTTCTTTACCATGTCCAATTCATCCGTGAAGTCGAGATTCGCCTGCACCGTCGCAGTGCGACCCATCATGGCAACGCCACGCTTGCCACTCTTAGATAAATAGCGTCGCATTATGTCATAGCGCTCTTTGGGCATCCAAGGGAGGTCTTCGTTCTTTTCGCGGGGGCGAGCACCGATAGCGCACATTCCTAAAGAACGTTGCTCCAGTAACGGACGTAAGGTAGATAGGTGCTCTTTCAGCTCAGTGCATATATCGTGCACAGATTGTAGAGGGGCACCTGCAAACTCTAACTGACCCGCTGGCTCTAGCGAAACCGAATTACGCAAGTCTGGGATTGTTAAACCGATAGGCTGTCCATTTTCATTTTGCATCACGCCATTCGTGCGTATCTGTAGGTCTTCTAGCAGCTCGCGAATCGTTTCGTAGCGCGGGGGGCACAAACTTTCCTTGTGGAATAGCAATTTCTCGTGCTCAGCACCAATGCGTAAATCAGAGGTTGCTCCTTTCGTAAACCAAGTGGTCAGAAAATCGCGGTCTGGAATTTCCATAGCGGTAATGTCAGCCATAATACCTCACAAGTTGTAAATACTATTTGCTAGCATTTTTATAACCATATTACCAATCTCCTGCCATAGCCTGCCAACATGCTATAGCGGCTAGTGCCGCAGTTTCGCAGCGTAAAACGCGTTTCCCTAAAGATACAGGTATAACCTTGGGGTTGGCGCGCAACATAGCATGTTCTACCTCCGAAAAACCTCCCTCAGGACCTATCATAATCGCTATACTTTTAACATCAGGGGCAAGTCCAGATATAGCATCTCGCAATTTTCGCGCAGCTCCGCTCTCAGCGCAAAACAACAGTGCCTTCTCTTGTGCTATGATGCTTTCACTTAACTGTTGCTCCGATTTTAGTTCAGGGCAGCTTAACCGATTGCTCTGTTCAACAGAGGATACTATCATGCGACTAACTCGTTCAGGCGAAAAGCGTGCGTTAGTATAGGCACTGCGGTAGGGGATAAGCGAGGAGACGCCCAACTCAACCGCTCCGGCTATGAGTAACTTCAGACGATGCGCTCGAATCGCAGAGAAATACAAGCGCGGGGCAACTGCATCAGGCTCGGGCGCGTTCGGAGCGCGTAGACGTTCCAAGCAGATCGCTTCTCCCTCGCTCCCTTGCCAACTTACTACCTCCGCTAGCCATTCACCATGTTGCTCGTTAAATACACTAAAGCGAGAACCTATCTGCAAGCGCAATACATTTCGGGCGTGGTGGGTCGCCGCGCTCGAAAGCAGGATAGGCTCTCGTAGCCGCAACAAACACTGTTGCCATAGTCTCGGGGTGCTAGGCATTAGAATGCTATCTCTTCAGCGAATTATGGTGACCAAACACTATCGGTTGCGCTACTAATCGTGTACGCAAATGTTCAATCCTTCGGTCGTACGTTGCCTTAACTGCTCGCATCCTAGCAGTACGCGGGCAATAGGCAAGCACTAGGAATAGTTCGACAATATTATAGAAAAACTTTTGGGTAGAAGCTCTATGCGTCCTTTCTCTGCGATCAGTAATAAGATATCGGCATATTACTCTCTTTACTATCCTCTATACTACTCGCTCGGGCGATTTCATAGTCTGAGTGGGGCGTGGTATTTGGTTATTCCCTGTTGGTGGGGGGGCGTCTTGGCTTACGCCCATAATACAGGCGGGATTCTAGATAGAATGAACGATATAAACTTTACACGCAGTATATTGTTTCTGTTGCTCTTTACCTTAGGCGCGTTATCAATGCGCGCTTGTGGCTGTGCTTGGAACGATTTAATCGATAGAAAAATTGACGCATTGACTGAACGCACACGCCTACGCCCTTTGGCTTCGCAGGCTTTGTCTAAGTGCCAGGCAATTGGATTTATTTTCATAACCGCAGCTTGTGGGGGCGGGATTTTATTGCTGCTAGTTTTCCTATCTGATGGTCTATTGTTACTATATTTCGCGCTCGCAGCAGTACCGTTAGCTGCTTTGTATCCGTTTGCCAAGAGATTTACTTATTTCCCACAAGTGTTCTTGGGTTGTGTCTTCAATTGGGGAATCTTTTGCGGATTCGCTGCCGTACAAGCAAAATTCGCTCTTAGCGCGTTTGTTCTTTTTTTAGGTGCGATTTGTTGGACCGTAGTTTATGATACGGTATATGCATTTCAAGATATAGCAGATGACGAGCGCACAGGCATGAAGTCTTTGACATTCTTGTTACAAGGACGCCATGCGAAGAATATCTTGTGCCTTCTTTATGGCTGTTTTCTACTCGCAGGACTTCTCTCGCTATGGGTGGCAGGTGGTGCTGATAGCGATTTTGGATTAGAGCTTCTAGCTCCCAGTTGTGTCGCGATTGGAATCGGAATATCATTTTTGCACGATATACGGCGTGTAAGGCTTGTCGATGGCGTTTGTTGTATGAAGTTCTTCCGCCACGAATGCTGGCGAGGCGGGGGGGGGATGCTATGTATTTTAGTTCTAGGGGCTGTGCTCTAAACAGATTAGATAATTTCAAATAATCCAGTTTTCGTGCTACACTGCTGGTCGTGCGCAATTTTTTTTTCACAAATATTCGCTACCCACGCTATTTGAAACGGTTGCGTGCTTTTTCTAGTGCCCAACGTTCGTATCTTGTCGGTATTGGTTCTGGCTTGCTTCTTATCTTTTGTGCTGTCTTGTTGATGCAAATGCTTGCGCTAGACAAAGCGCAAGAAGAAGGAGGCAACTCTGCAAAAATCCTGCTTTGGCAAAAAAATATCAACGATTCAGTCGAACGCAATGGTCTCGAACAAAGACCTGCGCGTAGCAATGAGTTAGGATTCAATCTAGCGCGTGTCAACGAAGAAGGGCAGATTATGGTTGGCGGTTATGCGCCTCCACTCTCAAGGCTTGCTTTGTTTCTCGATGGTGAATTGTTCGGCGCCGTTCTAGTAGATGACCACGGTGAATGGCTATTCCTATCGCAACAGTCATTCGATCCAGGGCAGTACATTATGAGCCTCGAGACACAGATCGCCGAGCGCGAAATCGTCTATGGAATCGAAACTCTGCTCGCCGTGATACCAAAGCACTCCTTCGAACAAGAAGAAGCACAGCCGCTTATCGTCGTTTTGCCTAACGGCAGTGGAGGAGCTTCGCGCATACTATCGCAACGATTCCTAGGCGACAAAACCGCAACCGGGACAGACTTCATAATCGATACACTCGATTATGGCGAAAACGGATTCCTGTTGCTATCAGGACGCTTGCGCGGCGAAAAAGTCGAAATGCTAGTATACCGAAACAATAAACTCATCGCTCGTCGTAGATATCAAGGGCAGGGCGCCGTGCCCACTGATTGGCAAATATCAGCAATTTTACCAAAGTCTGACGCAAACCTATCAGGGCAGGTGTTACGCATAGACCTGATCGAAAATAATAAGGTCGTACAGCGTAGAGCACTACCAGTTTCTTGGAATCCTTTGGTGCGCGAAGGCGAAGACGAATATTTTGTCGTAACACCAGGTGTGAGCCTATGGCATATAGCTAGAAATGTTTTCGGAACTGGTAATTTGCATACAATCTTGTACGAAGCTAATAAGGCGCAAATAGAAAATCCTGATCTAATAAGACCAGGGCAAATTCTATTTATTCCAGAAAAGCCAAATAAAGATGGACACAAGCAAGCACAACAGTTGCTAAAAATAAATAAAAATTCTAAATAATTTTTCGCAACTACTAATATATGACAGAGGAAGACCTTTTACTTTTCGCACGCGAAAGCATCTTTTTACTTTTAGAGATCAGCTTACCTATTTTATTGGTAAGTTTAATAGTCGGATTGTTGATCGCTTTGTTCCAAGCCTTAACACAAATCCAAGAGGTTACTCTGACTTTTGTTCCGAAAATCATAGCCGTCTTCCTATCGCTACTGCTACTGATGCCATTTATGATGCGCCGCATATTCGATTTCATGCAGCTGATCGCTGACCGCATCATCGCAACCGGCTAGCATAGTAGCCTTTAAAGCGGAATGCTCGGCGAAATACTTCCGCAAGAAACATGGCGTTTTGCACTGCTCTTCGTGCGAATCTCGGTGATGGTTTCCCTTTTCCCAAATATCGGGCAGAGCTTCGTGCTACCTAGAATTCGGTTCTTGCTCGCCTTCTTTATCGTATTAATTTTACTGCCTGTCATCGGAGATAAACTACCTCCGCAACCAGAAAACTTTGATCGCCTGTTCTTAATGGTTATTAATGAAGCCTTGATAGGCGTTCTCATCGGAACCGTCGCACGCTTTGCATCTTCAGCTTTTATATATACAGGTTCTTTTTTCGCGCTATTGGTAGGTATGTCGAACGCAGCACTATTCAATCCGTTACAAGCGCAACAAAGCGTTTTACCCGCAATCTTCCTAAACCTATTATCCGTAACTGCACTTTTTGTAACCGATCTACATCATATTATATTTTTGGCACTAGCAGACAGCTATACTATATTCGTGCCAGGCGATTTACCATTTCCTGCCGGTGATTTTTCTCAAGTCGTGTTAGATATTTTTACCAAAAGCTTCGCACTCGGATTTCAAATTGCCGCGCCATTTTTTATCATATCCGTGCTATTCTACGCATTGATGGGTGTGTTGGCTAGGTTGATGCCGCAAATGCAGGTTTTTTTCATTGCGCTACCGTTACAATTAATCTTGGGGTTCCTGTTGTTGGCAATAAGTATTAGTCTGATGGTGAAAATCTTTCTACAACATTTTCAAGAACTTATGACAACCTTCTTGAGTAATACTTGATGTATGGCTGACGACGCACAAAAAACCGAAGAACCGACTCCGAAACGATTAAGGGACGCAGAAGGCGAAGGACAAGTACCACTATCGCGCGAGGTCAACCATTTCCTATTGCTACTTACGATAACAATTATCATCGCCGCCGGCGGTAGCTCTATAGCACGCGGCATGACAGCTCTGTTGCAAGGGCTGCTTGAAAAAGCAGGACACATAGTCTTTGCAGAAAAAGAACTAGGAATCCTGTTCGCGCAAGTGCTGCGCGGGTTAGGCGTTACCTTGCTAGTACCCGCTATCGCTATCTTCGTAATCGCAATCGTCGCATCGTTCGTACAGATAGGTCCCGTATTCACACCTAAAAAAATTCAGCCAAAACTCAATAAAATCTCGCCACTAGCCGGCTTCAAGAGGTTGTTCTCGCTTGAGAGTATCGTCGAGTTTACCAAGGGTATCATCAAACTGATACTCGTCGGCGGCGTCGGCGCTATCTTCCTGATAGCGCAACTGCCAAACATCGAGGATTTTATGCTGACAAGCATAAACCTAGTGCTAACGCAAACGCAAAGTCTACTCGTCGGTATGATGGCGTCGATACTAGCCGTGCTTGCCATCATCGCTGTGCTAGACCTATTCTTCCAGCGCGCGCGCCATAGAAAAAGGTTGCGCATGACAAGGCAGGAGGTGCTAGACGAGTTCAAGCAAATCGAAGGCGATCCGCAAATAAAAGCACGCATAAGAAAAATTCGTAGCGAACGCGCAAGGATGCGCATCGTGCAGGCAATCCCAGAAGCCGATGTCGTCATTACAAACCCAACCCACTATGCCGTCGCCATAAAATATGACGACGGGCAAATGGAAGCACCAAAGGTAATCGCAAAGGGGGTCGATTACCTAGCCGAAGAAATAATACGCCTTGCGCGCAATGCAAATATCCCGTTGGTCGCAAACCCAGCGCTCGCGCGTACAATATACGCTGCTTGCGATATCGGCGAGGAAGTGCTACCCGAACACTACCAAGCGGTCGCAGAAATAATCAGCTATGTCTGGCGTCTTAAAGGTAAAAAGCCAAATCCAGATGGCAATAATGCAAATTTCGGCGCGAGCGATAGCAGGGCTGCGTAATTAACTAATCTCCTACCTCGTCCCCCCAAGCGGTAGTTTTATCGCTTGCTGTAAAAAGTCGTGTGTGAGGCTGTGCTGGTGCACTAGGTTTACTATCTTCTCGCTCAAAAGGATTATGGTCGTAGGTTGCTTCTTGTGCAAGCCACAGAGGTTGTTTGCAAAAGTCGGCACTTCTTGCCATTCTGGTTGCGCGAGCACATAAAAGTAAGGTTGCGGGTGCAAGCTATCGCCTAGCGACATGCCTAGTAGTAGGCGTCTGCTGTCGGATTTTGTACGCGCGTGGTAGAGCCTGAGGTCGAAGTATTCGAGCGTGCATAGTAGCCGTTCGTGCGCTTGGCGTAGGTCTTCGAGCAATAGGTGCGCGTTCGATAGCCAGCGTGCTATCTCGGTTATGCTACCTCCTAACTCGCTCAGCTTGTAGCGTGCGCCCTCAGCCAAGGGGTGCGCGGGTAGTTCGGAGGGGTCGTTGTACTCTGTCGTATCGTATGCACTATCTTCGATCTGCTCGCGTACCCATAGGCGCGCCTCAGCGTCTGTATGCCCATCAAGCTCGAATAGCTGCTGTTGTTGTTCGCCGCCACTCGCCGCCTTCGCCGCGCCAAAGGTGAGCATCGCTACGCCTTCGTCTAGCGTCAGCCCTACGCGCTTACCATCCTTATAGGGTTTGCTGAAAAAACCGATCGCCTCGGCATCCCAATAGAGCGGTGCGTGCGTCTCCTCCATCTCTTCCGTGCTCGCCTGCTGCTCGGCTGGCGGCGTGCATAGCGCCGCGCGATGCACCCATTGTAGCGCATACTGCAGGTATAGGCGGGTATCTTGTAGCTCAACCGGCGAGACCGCCCCAAGCTGCTGCCAGCTATTCTTCGTGTTGCTCATTAACCTATAGTCGCCTTGTTTTACTCGTTCTTGGCTACTCGTTAGCGTGTTTACTAGATTTGGCAAGCGATTGTAAAACGCTTTACTAAAGCGGTCAAGTGCAGACTATGGTTGATGCTATTTGGTTGCATAAACTTGTATAAGACTGCGTTATCTGCTATCAAATCCTAGACGCAGGGCGTGAATGGCTATGAGGAGAGCAGACGATGGCTGAAGACGAAAAAACTTCTAAAGAGACTGAAGCAGAGGCAAAAACAGCTGTCGGCATGCAGGCGGTCGATAAAATAATCGCTGACTTCGAATCTATCAATAGGGCAATTAAGCAGAAAAATAAATTTGCTGAAACGCTAGCTCATATCGATGGGTTAATTAAACATCTAAAAGAAAATGAAAAAATACAATATAGAATAAAATTTATATGCGCTATCAAACCCGATGTCCTTGCCGCAGTCAGTATTACTAAAGGACGATATGCAGACGCCCAATATAAGTTTAGTAGGTTAATTGATTTTTTTCGTGATGTAATCCATGAAAGACCGAATTTTTATAAAGAAATAGATTATGATGAATTATCAAAAATACGCGAAAAAATAAATTTTTTATTACAACTATTAGAAGATAATATAGAATATGGGAGAGGAAATGCTGAAGAATTACAATCAAATACCGATAGAACAAAAGATGTTATAGAAATTATATTTCGTGACGTTAGAAAAAGAATAAGAGAAAAAGAAATCAGAAGAGAAAAAGAGCAAGAAACGGTCGGGGATTTAAATGAGCAGGCAGATTTTTCTGAAAAAAATTCAAAAAAATATAAATATAATGCGCGATGCTTCTTGGCAGGTACGGTCATTATCGTCGCTGTAATCGCTTGTCTTCCATACTTCTACTTTGATGCTACAATTACTGAAGTGGAAAAGGCAAAGGAGTATATCTACTTCTACATCGCGCTAAAAACTATATTTTCTGCAAGGACGCTACTATCAGTGACCTTACTCGTCATGCTATTTGCCTCTATTCGTTTTTACGCCTCGAGCTACCATAACGCCGTCGTCTGCGACCAGCGTGCCAATACGCTTAGGTCATACCAATCCTTGCGTAATGCGGCTACGACCGATACCGAAAAGCATCTAGTGTTACAAAAAATCCTCGACGCGGCGACCGACCATCAGCCTAGTGGTTTCACCAAAGAGGATAAGGTGGGCGATAGCCCTATAGAAAAGGCATTAGCCACTTTGATTAGCGTTAGCAATAAGTAGCGGCTTGGTGCATTAATGGTATTTGGTTGCATAAACTTGTATAAGACTGCGTTATCTGCTATCAAATCCTAGATGCAGGGCGTGACTACGAGGAGAGCAGACGATGGCTGAAGAGAAAGAAACTTCTAAAGACGCTGAGCCAGAGGCAAAAACAACTCGTGGCATGCTGGCTGTCGATGAAATAATTGATGACTTTGGTTATAACAATAGGGCAATTCAGCAACAAAATAAATTTGCTGCAACGCTCGATAATGTCAATGATAAGATTAAAAATTTTGACGACCGTAAAAAAATAAACTACCAAATAAAATTTATATGCGCCTTCAATCATAATATCCTAACTGCGGCTAGTGGGAGAGTAGAAATATATGCAACCACAAAGAATTTTTTGATAAGA
Organism: Alphaproteobacteria bacterium; assembly: GCA_014238535.1. Lineage (GTDB taxonomy): Bacteria > Pseudomonadota > Alphaproteobacteria > JABAAW01 > JABAAW01 > JABAAW01. The sequence goes on along the minus strand of JABAAW010000006.1, from coordinate 19,645 downwards.
TTAATTGCATTTTTCGAAGTAGAATTACATGAAAAGGCAATTTTTTATAGTAAAGCAAATAAAGATGAATTAGCAAGGACACAAAGTCTAATAGATACTTTCTTGCAACTATTGCAAAAAAATATAAAATTTAAAAAAAATGAAGCTAAAGAAACTGATGCTGAAAAATTAGAGGAGCATATTAATCTAACGAATACATCTATAGCGCAGATAATTGGAGCAATTAAAGAAAGGCTAAAAGAAGTAGAAACGGTAGGTAATTTAGATGCGCAGGCAAAAAATTTTACAGCTGCTTCAAAAAAATATAAAAAGAATGCAGTCTGGTTTTTAGTAGGAGCGGGTGGAATTTTTCTCCTATTTGTTTGCGCAATCTTTGTATTAACAAATTACTTCTCTGAAGTTCCGCTTAGCGAAGCGAAGGAGGCGAAGGAATATATCTACTTCTACATCGCGCTGAAGACTATATTTTCTCTTAGGGTGTTGCTGTCCGTAAGTCTGCTGGTCATACTATTTGCCTCTATCCGCTTCTATGCGGCGAACAAGCATAACGCCGTCGTCTGCGACCAACGCGCCAATACGCTAAAATCTTATAAAGCCTTACGCAACTCGGCTACGGCGGGCGAAGAAAGGCTGTTGGTATTGCAAAAAATCCTCGATGCGGCGACCGACCATCAGCCGAGCGGTTTCTCTAAAGAAGATAAGGATGGCGATAGCCTTATAGGTAAGTCATTGGCAGAGCTAGTCATATTGCTTAGAGGTAAACCTCGTTAGTCGCTATTCCTTGTTTTTGGGTTGATGAATCCTAGTCTATAACTTACATAGTCTAGGTGAACCATAATGGTATTTGGTTGCATGAATTTGTATGAGTTTGTATTACATGCTAGTAAGCCCGTGAGCGTAAACGGCTAGGAGGAGAGGGAACGATGGCTGAAGACGAAAAAACTTCTAAAGAATCTGAAGAGGTGGTGCAACCAGCTAGTGGCATACAGGCTGCCGATAAAATAATTGCTGATTACGCTTCTAAAACAGTAGCAAAACAACAGCACGATTATACAAATGCACTTGATGGATTTGATACTGCTATTAAATTCTTTAATAATTTAAGAAAATTAGAATATAGAATAAAATTTATATGCGTTATTAAGCCAAATGTTATTACTGTTATTACCAGTAATCCAAATAATAAAAAATTATTCGTAAAAGCAGAAAATGATTTGCGTAAGTTTATTGAATTCATTAGAGAAACAGTAGGTAACACAGATTCAATTATTTATAAAGAAATCAATCAGGCGGAATTATTTTTAATAAACATTAAAATACATGGATTTTTAGAGCAGCTGCAGATAAATATATCTGTAGCGGTAGATAATATGCCTGAGGAGGTGAAAATTAATTTTCTTGGAAGGTTAATATACAGAATAGATGATGCAGTAAGTTTTTTTACTGAAATCGAAGAGCGGATAAAGAGTAAAAAGAAAACGGTAGGAAATTTAAATGAACAGGCAGTTACTTTTAGAAACAAATCAAAAGGTTATAAAAAAACTTCTTATGCTTTTTTAGCATGCTCGTTGGCTATCGTGATTTCATTAGCTTTTTTAGCTTATTGTCAGCGAGGAAGTACTACGATGGTGCCACATATACCTATTAGGGATTATCTGTATTTTCATCTAGCATTGGAAACCATATTTTCTGTCAACACGCTACTATCGATAACCCTGCTCGCTACATTCTTTAGTGGCTTGCGTTTCTACGCTGTCAATAATCATAATGCTATCGTCTGCGACCAGCGTGCGATCACGCTAGAGTCATACGAAAACTTAAGCAAGGCGGCTACAACGGAGCAAGATAGGCAAGTGCTACTGCAAAAAATCCTCGATGTTGCGACCGACCATCAGCCGAGTGGTTTCGTTAAAGAGGGTAGGGCTAGCGACAACCTTGTCGAAAAGGCACTCGCTGCGGTGATCAGCTCGAGCAAGAGGCAAGAAGGGGGCTTGTAAGGTGGGATGCGTTTTGCAGTTTACTCCCGTATTTCTTGCGCCCGATACAATAGCTTAGCGAACTCTAAATCGCTGGGCTCGTTGATGTCTACAGCCCGCGCACGCGGTAAAATGTAAGCACGCGCCAAGCGCGACATCGCAACCTCGCCATTCGTAGCAACATACTCACCGCTCAACAAGTCACTACTCGCACGATAGGCAAAGGCGCCCGTATCCATAACATAAGCGCGTAAATCCTGCGAGCGAGACTCAGCAAAAGACGACGCGTCCAACGGCTCGAGCATTCCAGTCTCGCTGAAGCCAAGCGCACGCAAAGGCGAGGCTAGATACTCGCAACAAGCCATGAGCTGGATACATTCACCTCGCCTAAAATACGATAAGAAATATGCCATTCCACCGCGTAAGTCCTCCCGACGCAACAACGGCGCACAAGCCGATAGCAAGCACACATAGTCAAACTCCTCTCCACGCCTGCTATACTCAGCCAATACCGAACGCACGACCGACCAGACACCAGTTCGAGCATCGCTAAGACCACTAGGACGCGCAAAGTCCGTCGCATGACCAAAGGCTCGCGCAACGCTCGCGATACGCTCGCAATCAGTCGATACATGCACACGCGTGAAAATATCCGCCGCATCCGCAAGCTCAAGCGAATAACCCAATAACGGCTTGCCAAAAAAATCAACTATGTTCTTATCCCTGATGCGCTCGCTACCTCCTCGCGCAAGGATTACCGCCAAACAACGAAACTCAGTAGCGCTAAAATCCATACTCGCTCCAAGCTCGCGGAACTCAGAACTCATACGCACAGCGCACGCAAAATCCTCACTAGGCATTATCGGCTTGAATCCTGCTGGCTACTTACTCGCGCTCGTGACTCGTCCAGCATCGACTCCTCTAGCGGCACGCCCGCTGAAATGTCACAAGCCGCACAGGCGCGTAAAACTCGCCGATAGTGATAAGGCGCAAGACCCGCGCTCGGGCGGATAGAGCGGATGTTCTCGCCCGTGAAAGCATCGCCCTCGCGCATAGCCTTGACAACATATAAACTCCGTCTGAAAGGTAGCGAGGCGCGCTCGCTATCTCCAACCTCCAACTCGCCATCACCCATAGCGCACCACGCATCCCTGATCGCCCTACTGAAAGCAGAAAACTCAGTCTCGGTAAGCGAAAAAGCCGCGTCCAAGTCGCCCTCGCGCCGCTCAAGCGTGAAGTGCTTCTCAATCACGCTCGCCCCAAGCGCAACCGCAAGTCGCGCCGCATCCGCATCTCGCGTGTGGTCCGATAAGCCTACCGCACAGCCAAACTCGCGCGCCAAAGTCGTAAGCGCACGCAGGTTCATCGCATCGCTATGCGCCGGATAGGCACTCAAGCAATGCAGTAGCACAAGGCGATCGTTACCCGCCGCTCGCACCGCCGAAACAGCTCGCTCTATCTCTTCGTGACTACCCATGCCAGTCGATATAATAACCGCCCGACCCGTGCGCGCAACCGAACCGATCAACTCCAAGTCAACTAACTCGGCTGAAGCAATCTTGTAGGCTGGCGATACTATTAACGATTCAAGTAACGCAAGGCGCTCAGGCGAAAAAACCGACGCAAATATCGCTATACCGCAACGAGAAGCCTCGCTCCATAAACGCTCGTGCCAACTCAACGGAAGGCTGCCCTCGCTGTAAAGCGAAAATAAACTGCGACCTCGCCACAAAGGGTGCTCAAGCATAAACTCCTTACGAGAAGAACGAAGCGTGAGGTCGAGCGCAGCATAACTCTGAAACTTAACCGCGTCCGCTCCAGCTCGCGCAGCAGCGCAGATCAACGCGCACGCCTCAGATAACGAGCCTCGGTGGTTCGTCGAAACCTCCGCAACAACGATAGGACGACCGCTGCTCGAACATAAACGCTCGCTAAAAAAATCTGACATCAGGTGATAATACGCAAAAGCGCGCTCGCGAGGCGAGACGCACCATGACGGTCAAAACCCAATTCTCTAACCGCCTTAGAGGCACGCTCCGTAGAGGCAAGTGCCGTAGAGGCAAGTGCTGTAGAGTTAAGAGGTTGCCTATCTTGACTCTCCTCAAGGAGCGAGAAAAATGCAAGCAATAGGCTCTGTGGGTGCGAAATGTCAAATAAAATCGCACCCGCTCGTGCAAGAGAATTAGCATTGCCTCGTTGGTTGTCTGCAAGCGCACAAAGAACCAAGCGCAAGCCAAGCAACGCAGCCTCGCAACTCGAAACTCCTGCGCCTCCAACATAGGTGCCACAAAACGAAAATAAGCGCGACATCGCAGTAATATCTCGATGCAGGCGCACTTGCGGAGACGATAAGTGCAAGCGCAAATCGCTCGAAATATCACGATCACAGGTAAGTAGCGGCGAGAGGATAACCTCAAACACAAAATTCGACAAGACTGGCGACGATAGTAAAACGTTCAATAAAGGGGCAACATTACTGCCATCCTCATCTCCTCCAAGCCAGAGCATAACGCGAAACGCATCCCTCGCCTGCGCACGCGGTGATAATGCTTCATCGGTTAGGCTAAGGTCAAAAGGAAAATACATCGCTCCTGTAAGGTGATGCACTCCGCGTGTATCGGTCGAAGGTGGCGGTGCAGAGACATTCGGGCAAATCGCAATTGTCGCATAGGACGGTGCGCTCTTGTCATCGTGAAAACAAGCGATGTGACGATAGCTATTGCGAATAGGGGCGGGCAACTCGGTGAGGCGGTAGGAATCTACTACCAGTAAATCGCGGGGGGTGTGCTTACTACTCGTGTCGTACCAATGTAAAAATGGCAGTTGTGTGTGTGGAAATAACCGCCTTGCATGGTTTGGTTCGTCAAAAAAGCAGCGTAGTTCGGTTGTCTGGCTATTGTTTTGCTGTAGGCTTTCTGCTAGGATTAGAATGCGCCGTGCGTGACCTAATCCTATTGCGGTTGGGTTAGATTTGCTTGCTATTTGTAGGTCTGCAAAAAAATCGATATGTAGTTTAGCTTGTTTGCTCATAGTTGCCTATGTTTGTGTCTTGCTGTTCTAGGTTTATATTGCTAGCAAATTGTCATGCACATGGTAGAATTCTATTGTTACATAATGCGCTTGTAATTGCAGTGAAAGAACTTAAAGGGAGCGCGAGAGACTAATCTTTCGTAAAAAACAGAGACTCTATTGGTTACGATTAACTAATTTAAAGGGAGCGCGGAGACTCGTCCTCGCAAAAAAAAAGAAAAACAAAAAAATTAGGCTTGGGTGCTTGGTGCTTGGTGCTTGGTGCTTGGTGCTTGGTGCTTGTTTGCTCGTTTGCGTTGCCTGGCGGACGCACTCGCCACAAGCACGCGAGGTAATAGCAAGGTAGTAAGGAGAGTCTGTTAGACTTTGGTAGTCTACATAAAGGGAGAGTGAGGGACTAAACCTTCGTAAAAAAACAGAGACTCTATTAGTTACGATTAACTAATTTAAAGGGAGTGCGAGGGACGAGTCCCTCGCAAAAAAGAAAAATCTTTCGATGTTAGATAATCTTTAGCATGCGTTGCGCGAAGCGCATCTTTTTCACATAGGGGGGAGTGGGGGGAGAATCCCCCCGCAAAAACAAAGAAGAATTTTAGTCTTGGTTGCTTGGTTGCTTGGGTGCTTGGTGGCTCGTTTGCGTTGCCTGGCGGACGCCTCTCGCCACAAGCACAAGGTAGCAAGGAGAGTCTGTTAGACTTTGGTTAGTCTACATAAAGGGAGCGCGGAGACTCGTCTCACGGGACTCGTCCCTCGCAAAAAAGAAGAAAGCATCTTTCGATGGTAAATAATCTTTAGCAGGCACTGCGCGAAGCGCATCTTTTTCACATAGGGGGGAGTGGGGGGAGAATCCCCCCGCAAAAACAAAGAAGAGTTTTAGGCTTGGACGCTTGGTGGCTCGTTTGCGTTGAAAAAGCACGAGAGACGAGTCTCCGCACAAGGGAGGAGTCCTCGCTAACTCCATGCGTAAGCTATGTGAACATTCCGTGCTTACTATCGCTAGTAAGAATAGCTTCTTTCAGTACCGCCAAGGCTTCATGCAAATCACCACCGAGCGGCTGTAGCCAATCTGCGACTGCGTCTGGGTCTATTATAAGCCATCGCGAATTTTTACCGTGTTGTCCTATGGTTCTATCATCTATCCATTCTTTGTCATCGTCGATAATGCAGTCTTTTTTGATAACCCAACAATGCGCTTCATAAGGTGACAAGCCAAAGCAAATAAGTATTTCGTAATTGTTTTTTCTTATTTGTTGAAATTTATAGTGCCTTTTTTTCTCTCCTTGCCAAATTGTAGACGTTTTTATCTGAAAATTTATATCGTTGATTAATATAATATGTTTCCTGGATTGTGTTTTTTCCTCTATGGATTGGAAATTCCCCTTTACTATCATCTTCAGTAGGAATGACCGAAGGATTTTACTCAGCTGCTTTGGCGAGCTAATGTCCTTTATCCAGCGTAAGTCACTATCCCGCCATGCTATTTTTCTGTCTTCATTTTCCTTTAATTCTTTTATGCGAATATCTTTTGCATGTTCTTCAATCTCTGCAAAAATACTATCGAAGGTTACTTCACTCATATTGCTATTTTAGCATAAAAATAAAATAGTTGTATTTTCATTTAATAGTAATTTACCTTGCGCTTATGCAAAAAAAGATACGCTACGCGCAACACATGCTAATAGTTCGTTTATTGCCTAAAGATTTTTCTTTTTTTGCGGGGGGATTCATCCCCCCACGCCCCCCTTTAAATAATCATAGACGCAGACCGAGCTTTCCCATTCGTGCGTGGCAATATGCCCCATGCCCCTTTTAAGATAGCCATAGACGCAAATTGACTAAAGTACCTAGCCTGACTTAAAGTTTAAAATCTCTCTTGAGGCAATTATCCACGAGCTCCTTAAGCGCATCGACTACTCGCTCAACCGCCGATAGTGGCATGTCCGTAAATAACGGTAGCGAAAGCGCACGCTTAGCATATTCAGCACTACGAGGAAGCTTAACGGCTTCAAATAAAGCTCGTTCGGTAAACTTTGCCGCTTCACGATAATATGGGTGTTCGTAAATCGGAATGTAGTGGACTTGCGTACAAATCCCGTAGCCATCCTTACCCGTATTCGCAAGCGTTTGCATGAATCTCTTACGATTTATAGCAAGCCTATGCCAATCTATCGTTGTCACATACAGATGGTGCGCCGAACGTTCTCGATAGTTCCGCTGCAACGGCTTTATAATGCTAGATAGAGGATTAACATCATCGATAAGTATATCATCAAGCAACCTATCGTAGCGCTCAGCTAGCTCCTTCCTTCTATCTCGCTTGCTATCTATACGCCGCATCTGCGAGCATCCCAACGCCGCGTGCAACTCAGACATGCGGTAGTTCAAACCTAATACCTGCATCTGATAGTGCTGATAGCCGTACGTCATCTTCTGCGCTGCCATTTCACGAGCACTCAGGGCAACATCGTCCTTAAACCTCCTAACATCGCGCTCGATACCATGGTTGCAAAACAAACGCATCCTTCGCGCAAGCTCTTCATCGTTGGTAGTAGCAACCCCCCCCTCGCCACTCGTTATAGGTTTAATCGCATGCAGCGAAAAAACCGTGATGTCCGCATACTCGCCACAACCAACCGCTCTTCCGTCTGCATAACGACCACCAAGCGTGTGCGCCGCATCCTCGACTATTCTACAACCATACGCCTTGCATAAATCACGCAACTCCGCACTCGCATGCGCAACCCCGCCCATAGAAACCACTATCACAGCCTTAACACGCTTGCCATTCTCCTTCGCCCATTCTAAAGCCTCGCGTACCGAGCGCGGACACAGACCAAGCGCATCCTCGTCTATGTCCGCAAATAGCGGCACGCCTCCGCAATGACGCACAACATTCGCCGTCGAACAAAAACTGATGCCAGAAGTGATAACTATATCATTCGTGCTAACTCCTAACGCAAATAGACTCGCGTGCAAACCCGCCGTACCGCTCGAACAGGCGACCGCGTGCTCGGCTGTCGTATACTCCCTAATAAGAACTTCTAGTCGCGAGGTTCTAAACCCTTGCGTCAAGCGTTGGCTCGCAGAATCCTCTCTCAACACCTCCATAACCGCTCGCATATCATCATCGTGCAAACTATGGCGCGCATACGGAATAACTTCAGGGATGTCTTCCATAATTTTTTAGCATAATGTTATAGCTTGCCTAACCCCCGCTCGTATCTATTATCTCGCGCAGTCTAGACTCGCTAAGCCATTCCTCGTTGTTCGCACTCGAATATTCAAAGTCCTCATCTACCTTACTAGGTTGAACTCCAGACTCTCCGCTAGCACTACCTCGTGTCACAAGCGACAACGAATCCTGTCGCCCATCGCTAGTCGATTCCAACACGCGCGGACCTATAATATAGTAATCGCTAAAGGAAAGCGTATCGCGTGCCTCCTCATTCGGCACCAGCACCTCGTGTATCTTCTCCCCAGCCCTAACGCCAATTATTCGCAACTTCGCTTCAGGTGCTATCGCGCGCGCCAAGTCTACTATGCGCATCGACGGAATCTTCGGGACATATATCTCGCCTCCGCGCATATCACATAGGCAACGCGCAACAAAACTTACGCTATCGTCTAGCGAAATCCAAAAGCGAGTCATGCGCTCGTCCGTAATCGGTATGCTACCGCTACGAGACTGCTCGATAAAATACGGCACCACGCTACCGCGAGAACCTACTACATTGCCATAACGAACTATCGAAAATCGCGTGCCTCGTGCTCCGCTCAAGTTATTCGCCGCAACAAAAAGCTTGTCCGCGCATAACTTCGCAGCTCCATAAAGGTTAATAGGATTAACCGCCTTGTCCGTCGAAAGCGCAAGAACTCGATCAACTCCGCAATCAAGCGCTGCCTTGATAACATTGTCCGCACCAGTAACATTCGTCAAAATACACTCGCCAGGGTTATATTCCGCAGCCGTAACCTGCTTCAAAGCCGCCGCATGGATAACTATGTCTATATTCCTAAACGCACGCTTCAATCGATCATGATCACGCACATCTCCTAGAAAAAATCGCAGACGATTATCGCTAAACTCACGCTGCATCAAAAATTGCTTATACTCATCGCGCGAAAAAATAACCACGCGCTTAGCCTGACCTCCAGCTAGAACATAGCGCAAAAACGCATGCCCAAAAGAGCCGCTACCGCCAGTTATCAATATCTGCTTATCGGCGAATATCGATAGCATGCTGAAACGCTCCACGCGTACCTCGAGCCAGTACCTCCATCTTGCTCGAAACTAAATCTCTTCTTATCTTCCCATATAACTTTATTAATCCGACTACCATGTGCGAAAACTCCAATTCGCGTAAATCTTCGTAGCGCAAGCGAGCGCTCGCTAGCTTCTTTTCGCTAAGCGGAAAGGCATCTATGTCGATGCATGTTCGCGCGAGCAAGCCCTCCATCCAACCCATTTCTCGATAGGTTACCAAAATACCTAAACGCGCGTTCGCATACTCGCTTACCTTGAGCGGAAACGCAAAATAGTTCGTCATCGTCTCCTCGCGCGGTAGCAAGCCGTAGTCAAACGCGCATAACGCAGATTGTAGCTGTGCGCTAGGTAAAAAGCCCGTGCGTGTGTTATGCAAACCCAACGCCGCTACCTCCGCGTGGTGCGCACGCGGAACAAAAAAGTGCACCTCCGTCTTGTCTGCGCTACTACTATGCTTCTTCGCAAACGCAAACAGCGCTTCCTTATTCTGCCAACCGCTCAAAGTGCCCGCAAAAACAACCGCTCGCTTATCTGCTCCTATGCCTAACTTCTTGCGCCAAGCAACTCGTTCACTAGCATAACGCGCATCCGTAAAGGCTTCGCTAAAGCCACATTTTACTAAACACACAGAGCCATCGTAGCGCGGGCGATGTCTACTCAAATAGCGAACAGCGTTGCCAGACATCGTCTCAACAAGGTGCGTCCAACGCGATAAAAAACGATGCTCAGCCCATCCTAGCCAGCGGCTCAATAAACGCGCAAGAAAGCGCGAGCCAAGCACTCGTTGATACTCCGCTATCTCATCAACAGGTCCCTGTAGGTCAACCGCAATGCAGGCACCGCTCAACGAGATAGCCCTACCAAGCTTGTCACCCCATAGGTATAGCCACGCTCCCGATACCAATACCCAATCAGGACGGTAGGTGCGTAGCGTAGCACGAATATCAGAAAGAACTCCCAAGCGCAAAAGCCAGCCCTCGCTCGTGCCTGTTCCCGCAACCTCAACGCCAGCCGCAGCACGCTGCTTACTACTAACTCCACCAAAGCGCAGGCAGAAAAACTTAACCGAAACACCCTGTTCTGAAAGCGCGCGTGCCTTGCCTCGCATAAGGCTGCGGGCGCCGTTCTCGCTGAAAATATTCTGCGTCGTGATGACCAGTAACCTCTGACCCTTCGGGACGACTTCTATTCCTTGCTCGCTATTCAATCCTTTCTTCATATTCGCTATCTAGTCGTATGTTGTTCTCATTCCAATTCTTTACGATAAGAAATAACTGAAAGGAAGCGTAGTGGCAAACCTCGCAGCTCTAGCGGCCCGTGCGGCGCGTTCGCATCGAAAAAAAGCGAATCGCCTCGCTTCAACAAAAATCGCTTATCACCGTGTCTGTAGACTAACTGACCACGCAAAATATACAAAAACTCCGTGCCCGCGTGTTGGAATATCGGAAACGGCTCCGAATCAGTCGTCATCGTAATCAAAAATGGCTCAACTACAACATCATCACCTATCTGGTGTCCAAGCAACTGGTAGAGGTGTCCCGCCTTCGTGCCTCGACGCTCAACCAACATTCCTTTGCCAGACTTAACATGCGAAACATCCCACGAGCGCTCAAAATTATAAAAAAAATGCGAAATCGGAACATTCAATGCCGCAGCTAAAGAATGTAAGCTGCCGAGCGAGGGCGCTCCATTGCCATTCTCAATGCGCGAAAGCATGCTCGCAGAAATGCTAACTTGCTTCGATAACTCGGTCGTCGTCAATCCTCGCTCCTTACGCAACAAGCGAACTTGACGACCGATAGACGATTCTAATGAACTAAACTCAGTGCTGCGCGGCGCACACGATAGCGAGGGACCCTCAGGCAAACTATCGCTCAACTCCATCGCTAAATCCTTAACCGAAGCAGATTCAACGCGTAAAGCCTTCTCAATCATCGATAAACCTAAACAGAATCATAACACAAGCCAACTATCGAAAGCAGCTCGTCCGAATCTAAACTAGCCTTGCCAATCAGAAGACCATCGCTACAATCCAAAATCGCCGCCGCATTCTTACTAGTAACAGAACCGCCATACAAAACGCTAACTTCTGAAAAATCATAAACGCTAGCCATAATACACTCTAAAGCTTGTGAAATCTCATCAACGCTAGGTAACTCGCCGCTACCTATAGCCCACAAAGGTTCGTAGGCAATCAATAGCGAAGGCATACTAATACCCATCTCGCGCACTAAAAGCAACGCTCCCGCTAACTGTTCCTCAAGGCGTATACGCGTGCGACCAGAACTGCGCTCGTCCATATCCTCGCCAACGCACAATATAGGCGTAAGCCCCGAGTGCAGGGCTGCTAGCAACTGACGCGAAATCATACCATCGTTCTCGCCAGAAGCTCGCCTCTCAGCATGACCTAAAAGCGTTCTATGCGCTCCGCAATCGTGCAGCATACTAGCCGAAATATCCCCCGTAAAACTGCCTTCAGCAGCGTGGTGACAAGACTGACCACCTAGCAAAACTCGCGAATCACGCTCGCGTGCAAGGCTCGAAAACCTATAAAGCAAAGTCGACGGCGGGCAAATAGTCAAACGCGCTCCTTCACAATCACTATCAGCAGAAGCAGAAAGCGAATCATACTCCGCATAGCCAGACATTATCTCGCAAAAAGTCGCCTCGCAACTCAACAAGCCGTTCATCTTCCAATTGCCGATAATCTCTTTCGTCATAACTATTGTCGCAAAAAATCAAATACACAGAATCTAAAAATGCAGAATCTAAAGATGCAAAATCTAAAGATGCAGGAGTGGAGGGATTCGAACCCACAGCCCCCGGTTTTGGAGACCGGTGCTCTACCGTTGAGCTACACTCCTATAATAAGCGGGTGATGGGAATCGAACCCACACCACCAGCTTGGAAGGCTGGGACTCTACCGTTGAGCTACACCCGCATAACTAGAAAATAGTATAGCAACTCAATAAAAAATGCGCACAAAAATATCATAATCATAATCACAACAACAATATAAATACAGCAATGCTTCCCCTTATAATCTAATCGCTCATAAATCATAATAAACTCCTATTGACTAAAAAGTTCAGTTGTATTAGTCTAATTTAGTATCATCTAATTTGTTATCATCTAAAAAATCAGGAGGAAACATGGGAATATTCTCAGTAGTCGGAAAAGCTGTCGGTGCAACCGCTAACTACGCAGGGGCAAGAAGTAAAGAAAGAAGTACGATATTCGGCGGCGGGCTGTGCGCAATCGTTCTATACTTCCGCGTCAATAACCCCAAAGCAGTAGACGAAACTATGTTCTACATCGTCTTTACCGTCGGGCTATTACTCGCTTTTCTAAAATCAGACTTCATGAAGCGAATGGGCGAGCTCGCTGTCGAAAAAGCTAAAAACCCTCGCGGGCGCAAGCGTAAAAAATAAACAACTCAGTAATCTCAAAAACAAACGCGTTGGCTCTAGCATCGTCGTGCTGTGGCAAAAAGCCAGCGTAAGTAATTCTTGAACGTTTATCTCAAATAGGGGAACCGTGGCGCAATACCTTACCGAACATTTTAGTCTGCAAGAAATGATCAGATCCTCATACGCAACGCGCATGGGACTCGACAATCAACCAACCGCAAAACAACGCCAAAACCTAGTGCGCGTGTGCGAAACTCTAGAACAGGTACGAGATATCTTGGGCGGAAAATCCATATTCGTATCAAGTGGTCTGCGTAAGGGAAAAGTCAATGACGGGCAGGGTGGTGCAAAGCGCTCGATGCATAAACTAGGACTCGCCGCAGACCTAGATAATCTGCCCGTCGGAAACTACGAGGCGTTCTTGCAAATAGCTCCTCGTGTGTTAAGCAGGGACTTGCCCATCGATCAGATAATAGGTGAGTTCTTTATCGAAGACGAGCCAAGGGGCGGGTGGATACATATAGGCTTGGCGCGTGAAAACTCCACGCCGCGTCATCAAATACTGCGTGCCGCTAAAGTCGGAGGACGCACACGCTATTCCCTATGGGCTGAACCTTGGGCTTTAGCCTGAGTTGGCGTAGATATATTGCTTGAGGGGCGTATAAAAGTAACACATCGGGCGCGTAATTTAATCGCGCCTATACCCGCTTGCGCTTCCTAGCGGGCGCGCGAGCATAGGCGAAGTAGATTAAGTTGTAAGTTCTCAAGTGTATTATCTATCCAAACATAAAGGGGGGGTGTGGGGGGATGAGTCCCATGGAGACCGAGTCTCCCTGCGAAGAGCTTTCGTTAGCGGAGCGTGTGCTAAAGCGCACGCTTATTACCCCAAGAGCTATTGCTTGCAATGCGCAAAAAAAACATTACTTTAAATAATATAGTTTCTTTTCTCTCATAGTTTATTAAAAGGGTTGAGGAAGGTTAGATAGCTTTGCGTTTCGCGCCTATACCCGCTTGCGCTACCTTGCGGGCGCGCGAGCATAGGCACAGTGAGATATATTAACATGCAAGGGTGGTGTGGGGGGATGAGTCCCATGGAGACCGAGTCTCCCTGCGAAGAGCTTTCGTCAGCGGAGCGTGTGCTAAAGCGCACGCTTATTACCCCAAGAGCTATTGCTCGCAATGCGCAAAAAAGGTAATACTTTAAATAATATAGTTTCTTTTCTCTCATAGTTTATTAAAGAGGTTGCGTCAGGTTAGATAGCTTTGCGTTTCGCGCCTATGCCCGCTTGCGCTTCCTTGCGGGCGCGCGAGCATAGGCACAGTGAAACATATTAACATGCCAGCAAGGGGGTGCGGGGGGATTCATCCCGTAGGGACTAGTCATGCGTGGACGTGGTGTAGCAGAGTGCACGGTCTAGGATTGGTAGCCTTTAAAGACTCTGCGTAAAAAATGCGTAAAAGCATGGAGGGAGCAGGATTCGAACCTGCGTAGGCATAGCCAACGGGTTTACAGCCCGTCTCCTTTAACCACTCGGACATCCCTCCGCACAAAAAACCAATACTACATAAAAATCATAAACAATACGCAAAAAATAAATCCAAAAAATAAGTTGAAGTATAAGCCTTATTTCATTCTCGCTCCTCCAATAAAAGCGCAAATACTCGATCCAGTAAAGCTGGAACGCCAAAACCCGTCAAACTCGACGTGAGAAAAACACCCTCAACTAACCTATCGCCTTCAGGTAAGGTTGCATCTCTACCTCGTTGCAACTCGTCCCTTACTCGCGTGCATAACTCAGCGCACAAATCCTCATCAGAAATACCATCCAAAATACCAGCAAGAAGATCGCTCTTGGTCAACAGCAACAGCCTTCGCTTACCCAACAAGCCACAGCCATAGAACGATAACTCTTTCTCAACAACGCGGAAGTCCGTAAGCGCTCGCTCGACAATCTCAGCTAAACTAGTCGCATCGCTCGCTATCTCGACTAAATGCAGCAAAATCGAACAGCGCTCCATATGCGCCAAAAAACGGTGTCCCAATCCCGCACCCGAACTCGCTCCCTCTATCAAGCCCGGTAAGTCCGCAAAAACCGCCTCTTCGTAATTACGCGAAACTAATCCCAAGTGCGGGTGCAAGGTCGTATAAGCGTAATCCGCTACCTTCGTACGCGAACCGCTAATCTTACGAAGCAATGATGATTTGCCAGCATTCGGCAAGCCCGCAAGACCAACATCCGCTAAAACCTTCAAACGCAAAACTATGCTGCGATGCTCACCAATATCCCCCTTCTGCGCCATGCGCGGCGAGCGGTTCGTCGAACTGCGAAAGTGCGCGTTACCATAGCCGCCACGACCTCCCTTACACAGTAATATGCGCTCTTCAAGCGAAACCAAATCCGCTAGCAAACCACCATCTCGCTCATCGTAAATCTGCGTGCCTTGCGGTAAGTCTAAAACTATCGGCGCTCCACTACGACCGCTTCGCATCTTACCTTGACCACCGCCCCCGCGTTCGCTCGCAATACGCCGTCGATAGCGATAGTCCAGTAGCGTATTCAAGCCCGCTATCGCTCGCGCATAAATATCCCCTCCGCGACCCCCATTGCCACCGTTCGGACCTCCGCGGGCAATAAACTTCTCGCGTCTAAACGCTACGCAACCATCTCCTCCATCACCCGCTATAAGCTCTATTCTTGCTTGGTCGTGAAACCGCATCGCGCGGCTACCCCATCATACATACCTAAAACTATACGCGATCAGAAATAACCGAAACAGAAGGACGCGTTCTACGCTTCCTAAAAAGAACATAGCCATCGCTCAACGCAAAAAGCGTATGATCCTTTCCCATACCAACATCTTCACCCGCATGAAACTTCGTACCGCGCTGGCGAACGATTATCATTCCAGCACTAACTCGCTCGCCCCCATAACGCTTAACCCCCAAACGACGACCAGCCGAGTCACGACCATTGCGAGACGAACCTCCCGCTTTCTTGTGTGCCATTAAAAATAACCTCTACGATATAAATGCTATACTAATCAATCACTTCTCAATCGAGGTTATCTCAACCTCAGTAAGATACTGACGATGTCCATTCTTACGTCGCGAATTCTTTCGCCGACGCTTCTTAAAAATCAACAACTTCTCACCACGATGCTGCGAAACTACCTTGCCTAAAACCTTCACATTCGCAAGCGCAGAAGCCTCATACACCGTCGCCTTATCTCCATCAGCAAGCAACAATACATCATCAAAGGTAACGCTCTCGCCAACTTCCGCCGTCAAACGCTCCAATGTCACACGCGAACCTCGCGAAACACGATACTGCTTACCACCACTTTCTACAACCGCAAACACGCTATATAACCCTCGTAATAACCCTCGTATAATCCTAGGTGAGCCTAGTCTAAATTCTCGAACGCAAAAAAACACAAAATAACAAAAAAAAATGCGCTTGGCAATGCAATAACTCAAATAATTAGGCGCACATAAAGACGCACATAAAGCTAACCTCGCCACTTTAATTACTTGCTTTATCGCAAAAGCCATGCTAGTAGTGGCAGACACAGAAGTGGAAGGGCTTTTTCGTGGAAACCTTTTTGTAAGTGGGGACTATACTATGCAACAGCTGGCAGAACATTTCGAGCAAAAAAGCGTTGGCGAAAATGCCAATCTGGTAGACGCTAATCTGGAAGAATCTAATCTAGTAGACGCACAGGTTGATTTGCAAATAGCCAACTCATCAACCGACGATAGCAGAAGTAACCTAGAAGAAACTCATATAATCTCTAGCGTAACTAGTGAAACCCCTCTGTTAGCAGCATTGAGCCTCGAGAGTGCATACGATTGGTTACACGATTTGTTCTTCTCGCCCGAACACCAGCATGACGACATGTTCGCCGTCGTCGGGCAGGTCGAACTTCTAAACGGTAGTGCTTCCGTCTTGCGTAAAGGAGAGCAATCTAGCCTCGAACGCGGAGACGATATACTCGCTCACGACACAATCTCGACTAGCGCGCGATCAATGTTGCGAATCGAGTTCACTGACGGAATGGAGTTTACTCTCGGTAGTGATGCAAAACTCTTGATAAACGAGTTCGTCTTCAATCAAGCCGCCTCAACAGGCTTGCAAAGCCTCTCCGCAATAAAAGGCGCTTTCGCATATCAAAGCGGTTTGCTAGCGCAAGTCGACCCAGAAGCCGTAACCATAAAAACCGCATTGGGTACATTAGGAATTCGCGGTACAAAACTCTTGGGGCTATCCGATTACCCCGAAGGAACATGCGTCGTTACTCTGCTGCAAGGGCAAATTCAGGTAGATAGCGATAGGGGCGATAGCGTAATACTCTCCGAGACATTCGATACCGCAAAGATGAAAGTCGGGTGGGAGCACATCGATAAAAGCAAACCTTCGCGCGCTGAAACCATCGATAGATTCTCCGAATCACTCTTCGGCGGCGACGAAAAAGCCCTAGAAGAATTCTTCGATGATAAAAACTCATCGCTAATAGATACAGAAAAATCGGAATCAATCGCCTTCTCAATACACGATATAGATGTCGAGGGCGCTCAACTACTGCTTATGCCAAGCTACTCGCAGTAGTAGCAAAACTTCTGATATATTAGCAGTGGCTTCACCACCTCGCGTGCGGGGCTAGATGTTGTAGCAAGTATACTCTCGGTTCGACTACCACTAGACCATTTCCATTTCGCGTAAGTAACAATCTATGGTTGCAACAATCCGTGGCTACCAGCCCCGTGGCGACAAGCCCGTGGTGATCAGCCCGCGGCTGTGTAACCAATTCGTGATTTTCAGGCGGCTTCGGCTAATATCGTTTCCAGTCTCTCGACTGCCGTGTTCTCCTCGATGCTCTCGATAACTGCGACCTCGCGCGACAAACGCTCCAACGCTAACTGGTAGTATTGACGCTCGCTATACGATGGACTCGGTTGCTCCTCACCACGATACAACTCGCGCACAACCTGCGCCAAGTGCAGTGGGTTGCCCGAGCGAATCTTGTTGTCATACTCCTGCGCACGACGACCCCACATAGCCTTGCGTGCACGACTCTTCGTGCGCAACGCATCATAAACCGTCTCCATCGCCTTAGGAGAACTAACCGCGCGTAAGCCACAACTCGCATATTCCTGCGTCGGAACGCGAACAACCATTCGCTCCTGCTCAAAACTGATCGCTATCATATCAAGGCGCACTCCTGCTACCTCTTGGGCCTCAACACCCTTAACATAACCAACTCCATGCGCTGGATGCACTAGGTAGTCACCCTCAGTGAAAACACTATCCAGAACTTCAGAATTAACCGCAGAAGCCACAACCGTCGGCGTCGAAGCAACTTCACTAACTTCGCAACCAGGTGCCACGCCAGATACCGTGGCAGAAATTTTTGACATCAAAGACACTCTCCAAGTCTCCTATAAATTTTGTTCAATATATAATCCCCCTTCATATCAACGAAAAATAAAAAATCGCCAAATATACGCTTCCCCCCAAATGTAAATACTAACCTATCACAAAAATGTGATACTAGCAACACTCAGTGATAATTTTTTCAATAAAAGCGCACGAAAGAGATAACTGTTCCTTCTCTAAAAACTCGTTCGCCTTGTGCGCTTGCTCTATCGAACCAGGACCGCAGACTATCGACGCGATACCTGCTTGCTGAAATTGACCTGCCTCAGTAACATACGCAACATAGCGATGCTGATTGTCTCCCGTAATCTTGCGCACTAAACGTTCCGCAGCCGAATCTATTTCAGGACGAAGGTAGATAACCGACGCGCGCGACTTCGTCTCAATCGAACAGCCATCGTGTAGCGCACGCATCGGCGGTAAAATAACCTTGTCATGCCAAATCTTAAAAGAACGCGGAAGCTCTTGCGTATCACCCTCAGGCAACGCTCGCACATCCCAGACAAAGTGACAACTCGGCGCAATAATATTAACTGCCGTTCCCCCTTCAATAACTCCAACATGTACGCTCGCCCATGGTGGTGAAAATCGCTCGTCCTTCTCCGTCGTGCGTAACTCATCCTGCATATCCCCTAAATGCGAAACTAAACGAGAAGCCGCCAGCACCGCGCTTACCCCTAAACGAGGATCGCTCGAGTGTCCCGAAAAACCCGTAACCTTCGTCTCGTATATGTCGATCGACTTGTGACCAGAAATCGGACGCATGCTACTCGGCTCGCCAACAATAACGCAGCGTGCAGGCGCAAAGTCCGAACGCAAAAGCCTTATCGCATGCGGCGCTCCTAGGCAGCCAACCTCCTCATCGTAGGTGAATACTAAATACAACGGATAGCGCAAGCGACCAGCCTCACTCGCCTCTACCATGCGCGGAACCTGACTCAAGACGCTCGCTATAAACCCCTTCATGTCACAAGTACCTCGACCATAAAGCCGACCTTCGCGCTCAACCATCGTAAACGGATCGCTATCCCAATCTTGAGAAGAAACAGGAACAACATCCGTATGCGCAGAAAGAATAACTCCACCCGCCGTCTGAGGACCAATGCTCGCTATAAGGTTCGCCTTAGGGTTCTCCTTGTCTTCCTGATCCGCAGCCGCCTGTATACGGTAGGGCACAGAATAACGCGACAAATACGAGCCTATCCACTCAATAAGCGCAAGGTTGCCAGAACTCGATACCGTCGGAAATGAAACCAAGCGCGACAATATCTCCAGCGCAACGCTCAAACTATCCTCGTCTAAATTCGATCTATGCTCTGACATGCTCTTCTCTCAATAGGCTTAAATATCTTCAGTTTAGCCTAAAATCTAAACAAAAAAACAATATAGAAAAATATACAAAATAATCAACAAATAATAAATGCACCGCCGAGTACACTAGGGCACTCGGCGGTGCTGTAGAAATTAGTTCGTAAAGACTAATCTAGGATCAATCTAAGTGATTTTCTTAGGCGATCTTCTTCTTCCCGT
>JABAAW010000069.1 GCA_014238535.1 Alphaproteobacteria bacterium | reverse complement strand
ACATTGCTACGCCTTGCCCCTAGCGAGTCTTCGGCAGGCAGTTCATCTAGACGCGCACACCATGGCACTATCCCGAGACTATTCCAGGCGGTATGCGCGTTTATGACCTCGAGCGCGCCTTTGAATAGGCTAGTATCGCCACGAAACTTGTTTATGATATAGCCTTGCACTAGAGCGCGTTCGTCTTGGCTTAGCAGTTGGTGCGTTCCGCATATTGCTGCGATGGAACCGCCTCTTTCGATGTCGGCGAGCAGGAAGACGGGTATTTTTTCGGCGAGAGCAAAGCCCATATTAGCGATATCGGCGGCGCGAAGGTTTACTTCCGAAGCGCTCCCTGCACCCTCGACGATGATCACGTCGTAGCGTTGCGCGAGACGGCGATAGCTCTGTTGCACGAGGTCGAGTAAACGCGAACGCATCTGCGGGTAGTCTGCAGCGAAGATTCGAGTTCCGCTTGCACGCCCCTGCAGTATTAGCTGCGAGCTACCGTCGGCTTGTGGTTTTAGTAAGACTGGGTTCATGTCGCTACTCGAACTACATCCGCAAGCGATACACTGCAATGCTTGTGCGCGAGCGATTTCGCCGCCGTCGCTTGCGATTGCGGCGTTATTCGACATGTTTTGTGGCTTGAACGGAGCGACTGCTAAGCCTTTCCTCTGTAGCAATCGAGCGAGTCCTGCTACGAATAGCGACTTCCCGGCGTGCGAGCCGGTAGCCTGTATCATCACACTAGTGGCTAGTTTCACCTAGAATTCGATTCCGCGTTGCGCGCGTATTCCACTACGAAACGGATGCTTTACTTCCTGCATTTCGGTTGTCAAATCTGACGCGTCGATCAAGCCCTGTGGTGCGTTGCGTCCTGTTATTACGATGTGCATTTTTTCGTGCTTGCTGGCTAGAACCTCCAAGACCCTCTCTAGTTCTATGTAGTTGTAGCGCAACGCGATGTTAAGCTCGTCGAGTATTAGGAGATCGCAAGCACCCTCGAGTATTATCTTTTCTGCCCGCTGCCAAGCCTTTTGCACGGCAAGTATGTCTCGCTGCTTGTCTTGCGTCTCCCAAGTGAAGCCTTCGCCTAGCGCGTAGAATTTGCATTGTGGCTCGAAACGCTTGAGAGCGATTTTTTCACCGGTATCCCACTTTCCCTTGATGAATTGGACGATGATTACGCGGAAATCGCGCCCAAGCGCGCGCACGACCAATCCCATAGCGGCGGTAGTTTTTCCCTTTCCCTTGCCGGTGTGGACTACGAGCAACCCTTTTTCTTTAGTTTTTTCGGCGAGGATTTTATCCTTGACGGCTTTGCGCTTGACCATTTTTGCGCGATAGCCTTCTTGTTCGCTTATAGTCTCCTGCTCTGGCATTTTTATGTTTCTTGAGTATTTTATTATTCGAGCAATTACTATGCTTATTCTTTTTCAGGCTTGGACTTTGCAGCTTGTGCCTGCTCGCGAGCTTGCGCGAGCCTTTTGCGATATAGGGCGGCGAAGTCTACGGGTTGCACGACTAGTGGTGGGAATCCGCTACTCTGCGTCAGTTCTGAGAGGATGTTTCTGGCGTATGGGAACAATAGACGAGGCACTTCGATCAGTAGCAATGCTTGCAGCAATGCTTCGTTTGTGTTTTTTTCTGCGACTGCTACCAATCCTGCGTACACTATTTCGACTAGGAAGCATGTTTCTTTTCCGCGCACCATTGCGACCTTTAAGGTTAGAGTTACCTCGTAGCGTTCTGCGGCAATTTTGCGTGGCAGAACGTTTATGTCGATAGAAAAATCTGGAGCTTGTCCTTGCTGAGGGGCGAAGATTTGTGGAGCGTTTGGCGATTCGAAAGACAAGTCCTTTAGGTATTGCGCGATCATCTGCACGCGCGAGAGCAAGCTTGCGGCACTATTGGTAGCTTGCACTTGCATCTCGCTAGCTTTTTTTCTATCACCGATAGCCTTGCCGTCGACGACCTTGCCATTTGCAGATTGCAGCGCTGAGTTTGAGGCGACGGCGTGCAGAAGGGGCTTTCCTTTAGCACCTGTTTTAGCGGCAGGCAGGACTTTGCTCTCGCTTTGCTTTGATGCTTTACTTGGCTTTTTTTCTTTTTTTGAATCTTTTTTCTGCATTTTTCTGTGCGAATTATTACGCCCCCTTCGAGCGACTATAGAGCGTTCGCTACGAATAATAAAGGTATAAGAATAGCCTTGCTAATAAATATAAGAATGGGGACAACTATGCGCTGTGCGCGGTAGTCTGCTTGCACGCTTGGCTTTCATAGTAGTATTGTGTTTTGGCGAGATTATAAAAGATTAGTGGCGAAATTGGTTATTTACGAATAGTATGCGGTTGATGGGATTAGAAGAAAGGAGCATTAGACGATGAAGATTAAACTTAAGCGCGCGGACTTTGTGCGAGCACTTGCGCGAGTTCGCAATGCTGTTGAGCCGCGTAGCACGATGCCGATACTCTCGCATGTTTATATTAATGCTGATGGCGGCAAGTTAACACTTACGGGTACGGATATAGATATTTGGATTGATGAGGATTGCGCGGCGGATGTGACTGAGGATGGCTATGCGATAGTTAAGGCGCAAAAGTTATTCGACATTACGAAGTCTATGCCTGATGACTCTGATATTTTGTTAGAGTTGAAGGATACGGCGATGGAGTTGAAGGCTGGCCGAGCGCGCTTTGTGTTGAGTTCGATGGGTAAGGAGGGCTTTCCGAAACGCGAGAAGATAAAGCAAACGAAGAAGTTTTCGATAGCGGCGCAAGATTTACA
>JABAAW010000068.1 GCA_014238535.1 Alphaproteobacteria bacterium | reverse complement strand
GCCACTCAAATCCCTACCAACACCATCACTCGCATGCAACAAACCCTCGCCAACACAGCGCGCTAGAATATACGGAGCCTCCAAATTCACCGCTAGGTGCTGGTGCCAACGCTCAGGCGTTACCGAATCCCATTCATCACGCTCAAAAATAGAGGCGTTGTTAACCAGTAGCGAAACCGGCTCGCCAGACCACGCAACAACACGATCAATCAACTCGCGCGTCTCTTGCTCACTCGATAAATCCGCACCAAACGCCGCAGCCGAATAGTCAACCCTAGAGTAATTCGCCATGTCGTTAGCGCATAGCAAAGAAACTACCTCTTGCGCCGCTGTGCGCGAACTTCGATAATGAACAGCTACTCGGTAGCCTCGCGCACCCAAATAGCACGCAAGCGCGCGTCCAACGCGTAAGCCCGCGCCAGTTACTAACGCCGTTCCAAAAGTGCTCAACAAAAACCGAAAACTAGATAAATTTTTATACTTGACGCTGGCACAAAAGTAGCATAAAGGCGAGCAGATAACTAAAATAACTAGGCAATAACATCATGAACGAAAAAAATACCACAACAGAAGAAACAAACGACGAAGATATAGACCTCGCAAGTCTCTCCGACCAAGAACTTGTCGAACAGATGTGGGATGACCTATATGATGGACTAGAAGAGCCGATCATCGAGGGCACAAATATACTGCTCTCGCGTAAATGGGTGCCTTACGATGTTCTGACAAAAGCGCTCATCGAGGGCATGCGTATCGTCGGAATAGACTTTCGAGACGGAATACTATTCGTGCCAGAAGTGCTGATGTCCGCAGGTGCGATGAAGGCAGGTATGAAAATCTTGCGACCGCTTCTCATATCTACTGGCGCGCCAACGCTCGGTAAAATCGTAATCGGAACCGTCAAGGGAGATATTCACGATATCGGAAAAAATCTAGTGTCGATGATGCTCGAAGGCGCTGGATTCGAAATCTTTGACCTAGGCGTTAATGTATCGGTCGAAACTTATCTAGAGGCTTTAGAAAAACATAAGCCAGATATACTCGGTCTGTCCGCTCTATTGACAACAACGATGCCATATATGAAGGTCGTCATCGATACGCTGAAAGAAAAAAATATCCGCGACGATTACATCGTTTTGGTAGGAGGCGCTCCGCTAAACGAAGAGTTCGGAAAAGCAATAGGCGCAGACAGCTATTGTCGAGACGCAGCTATCGCCGTCGAAACAGCTAAAGAATTTATGAAGCGCAAGCATAATGTCTTGTCTGCAAAGTAATCTTGCCAAGCGATAAACCAAAAGTTCTAATAATCGCCTGCGGCGCGCTCGCCCGTGAGGTAATGACTATTATCAAACAAAACGCGCTCAAAAATATACACTTGACTTGCTTGCCCGCAAAACTACATAACCGACCAGAAAAAATACCAGAGGCAGTTCGTAAAAAAATACACGCAGCACGCGAAAAATATTCTAAAATTTTAGTGCTATACGGCGATTGTGGCACAAGCGGTATGCTCGACACCGTGTTGCAAGAAGAACAGGTCGAGCGGATTCCAGGACCGCACTGCTATGCCTTCTTCTCAGGGCAAGAGCGTTTTACACAGCTCATGGATGACGATCCAACTAAATTCTTCTTAACCGATTTTCTCGCACGCCATTTCGATACGCTGATAGTCGCAGGATTCGGCTTGGAACGCAGTCCGCAGATGAAAGAACTCCTGTTTGGCAATTACCGCTCAGTCGTTTACCTCGCGCAGACGCGCAACGAAGAACTCATGCGCTATGCCGAGCGTGCCGCGCAAAGGTTACAACTGCCTCTAGAGGTTATTGACACGGGCTACGGCGAGCTAGAGCAATTCTTAAACTCTAAAACCTAGTTAAAATAAAAAGGTTGCAGCTAGTCTTAACGCAAGTTTGCCCCTCTGCTATACGAACGCGCAAGATTAGAGCAAGATAATACAGTTATGAAAATGAAAGCCGCCGCCACAACGAGAGGCAGCGTCGAGAAAGAAAGAAAGTTTTGTGATTCGCGTACTATAGCTCCCCAACTCGCGTTAGGGGGCGGCAAACTGATACCTAAATACGATAGTGCCGATTCTACCAAGATCGCCAGAGAAACTTGGCTCGAGGCGTGTAGCAGCAACGGGGGCAGAATGTTGGGCAAGATGTGCATACACACGACACGCAAGTCACTAGCTCCAAGCCCACGCGCAGCAATCACAAAAGGGGAATTATAGATACCTCGCGCCGCAGCATAGGTCAGTCGTATAAAAACCGGAATGTTTAGTAGCGTTATCGCGAGTGTTACTGCTAGTGCTCCGGGCTTGTAGAGGGCTGCAACCAGAAGTGCCGTCAGCACAGCTGGAAAGGCGAACAATAGGTCGCTAGCACTCAATAGCGCGCGGCGCAAAAGCGAACTCCTAGCATGCGCTGCCAGCAATCCAAGCGGAAGCGCGCAGAGCATGGCGAGCGTTACCGCCGAAAATGCTATCGTCAACGACCAAAATCCTCCGCGGATAACAACGATGAGCGTATCCCTGCCGTAATGGTCCGTGCCGAGCCAATGTTCAGGTGAGGGGGGGTGGAAGCGCTCGGTTATGGCGATGCTCGGTGCAGGCGATAGGATAAAGTAGCACGAAAGAAATAGTAGGCTTAGCAAGATCGCTAGCGATATTCGCGCTCCTCGCAGAGAGTCGCTTGCTACCAAGGCTGTTCGTCTGGCTGTTCGTCTGGCTGTTCGTCTGGCTGTTCGTCTGGCTGTTCGTCTAGAAATTAGCATGGAAGAATCAGCATAAATTAAATGCCCTCATAGCATGCGTGCCTCGTCTGTCACTTTATACGGCTCGAGTAGGCGAGCAAGCGTTTCTGCAAGCGCGTTAGCCAGCAAAGTCACTGCTGCAAAAAACATCGCAAGCGCGAGGACTAGCGGAAGATCGCGCGCAAGAGCAGCGTTGATAAACAGGCTGCCTAAACCAGGTAGAGCAAAAACGCTCTCTATGATAACCGTGCCTGAAATCAAAAAGGCGAATTGCAAACCGCTAAGCGCAAGTATCGGCGCAGCTACCACTGGCAAGGCCTGGCGCATAAGAACCTTGTTCGCCGAAAGACCTTTCGCTCGCGCCGTCGTGATAAACGGTGCTCCTAATACTTCACGAAGAGACGACTCGCTAAAGCGCGCGAGTATCGCCGTTTGCGGTAGTGCTAACGCAATGCTTGGAAGCAATAGGTAGCGAATTTGGGCAAATAACGAATTATCCGCTCCTAACCCCCCCGTAGGTAGCAATTGCCAGCGCACAGCAAAAAGAAAAATCAACGCGATACCTATCAAAAAAGATGGGAGCGCAATAAAAGCCTGCATGCATAGTGCTAG
>JABAAW010000067.1 GCA_014238535.1 Alphaproteobacteria bacterium | reverse complement strand
GTTCGATTGCCCTATCAATAAGACGCTCGGTCTTGCTGAAATATACCAGTACCTCGATGGCATAATTTCATACTCAGACATGGTCGCGCATGCGCAGCAACTTACAAGAAACTACGCTAAACGACAAACAACTTGGATGCGACATCAACTACAGACAAGCCTGCAGTTTAATGGTCCGCTTCAGCAATCATCAGCAAGTATGTGCAAAATTATCATCAACTCTCTCGACAAGGCTACGCAATTGGTGTACAGGGAGGTGTAGAATTTGTAATTCCCCAAAGATTTTTTACTAGTTTTTCCATGCCATTAGAACCGCAATCCTCCTCCGCTGACATAGAATCTACAACCGCGCAAACCAATTTGAGCGGCGCACAGGTTATACTAAAAGCACTAGTTGAGCAAGGTGTCGATATTGTATTTGGCTACCCTGGAGGGGCTGTCTTGCCAATATACGATGCTCTTTTTCAGCAAAACAGCATTCGCCATATACTTGTGCGACACGAACAAGGGGCAGCTCATGCAGCAGAGGGATATGCTCGCGCCAGCGGTAAGGTTGGAGTTCTATTAGTAACATCGGGACCAGGGGCTACAAACGCTGTAACAGGGCTAACCGATGCTCTGATGGATTCAATTCCTATTGTTTGCCTATGCGGACAAGTGCCACAAACGCTTATCGGGACCGACGCATTTCAAGAATGTGATACTACTGGTATTACCCGTTCTTGCACGAAGCATAACTATCTAGTCAGACGTCCTGATGCTCTTGCTCGTACTGTACACGAGGCTTTTTACATCGCTCGTAGCGGTAGACCAGGACCCGTTTTAATAGATATACCTAAAGATGTGCAGTTTGCTCGCGCTCCTTATGTTTCAGCAGAGCATATTTGCCATCGTACCTATCGTCCAAACAGAGAGGCAGATTTGCAGACGATAGAGCAATCTGTACAGGTGTTATCGCGAGCGAAAAGACCGATTATCTATGCGGGGGGAGGAATAATCAATTCTGGTGATATATCTAGTCGTGAATTGAAAAAATTTGTCGAGCTGACAAATTTTCCAATTACCTTAACTTTAATGGGCTTGGGTGCTGTACCGTCATCGCTACCGCAATTTTTAGGCATGCTCGGGATGCATGGAACGCTAGAGGCAAATCACGCTATGCACGATTGTGATGTGATGCTTTGTATCGGTGCTCGTTTCGATGACCGAGTAACGGGGAGGTTGGATGCCTTCGCTCCAAATGCCTTTAAAATTCATTACGATATCGATACTTCTTCAATTAATAAAATAGTCAAGGCCGATATAGCCATGACCGCCGACGCAGGGGAAGCTCTAAAGAAACTAAATCAACAATGGCAAAAGGCCGATAGCAACATAAAGGGGAAACAAAAGCCTCATCTGGATAGGTGGTGGAAGGTAATCCAAAGTTGGCGGGAGCGTGACTCGTTGCAGTTCCGTAACGATAGCGAAATCATAAAACCGCAATTCGCTATAAAAACTCTGCAAAAAATTATCGGCAAAAAACCCGTTCGCATAACTACAGAAGTCGGACAACATCAAATGTGGGCCGCTCAACATCTCAAATTCGAAGAGCCGCGACGATGGATGACCTCAGGTGGATTAGGCACCATGGGATACGGATTGCCCGCAGCCATCGGCGCTCAACTAGCCTTCCCTAACGATATAGTAGTCGATATCGCCGGCGAAGCATCGATACTGATGAACATTCAAGAACTCTCAACAGCCGTACAGCACAGATTGCCCGTAAAAATATTCATCATAAATAACCAATACATGGGTATGGTGCGCCAGTGGCAAGAACTGCTACACGGCGGTAGATACTCCGAAACATATAGCGAATCGTTGCCCGACTTCCTGAAACTCGCAGACGCCTACGGCGTCAAAGGCTTGCGCGCTACTAAACCGCAGCACTTGGAAAAAACCATAGAAGATATGCTCGCGCACGACGGACCCGTGCTCGCAGATATTTGCGTAGACCCGCACGAAAACTGCTTCCCAATGATACCTTCAGGCGCCGCGCACAACGAAATGCTGCTCGGGGAGGAGGACAAAAAAGAAATATCAGAGGCTGGAAAAATTCTCGTATAATACTCGTATAATAAAAGAGAGGCGCTAGCGTGGTTAGCTAGAACTCAAGCTTAACTCAAAGCCTAGTGGAGGATAAAAAATGACGCGACTCGACTTTACGGGTAAGGAGTTCGTCTATAATCATCATTTGTCGGTGTCTTATTCGGTGTTGCAACCCGATATTGCAAAGTCACTCGTGCAAAAGGGCGAGCAGGCAAAACTGGATGGCAACCTGATAATTCACGGCGACAATCTACGCGCGTTGAAAGCCCTATTGCCACGCTACGAAGGCAGGGTCAACTGTATCTACATCGATCCGCCCTATAATACAGGCAACGGCGGCTGGTGCTACAACGACAATGTCAATATGCCATACTTGACGGAATGGCTCAGCAATAACCCTGTCAACCAAGAGGATATGCAACGGCACGAGAAGTGGTGCTGCATGATGTGGCCGCGTCTAACCTTGCTAAGACAACTACTAGCAGACGATGGCGTGATATTTATTTCCATCGACGATAACGAAGTGCATCATCTGCGTATGCTGATGGATGAAATTTTTGGCGAGGATAACTTTATTGCAAACATCATTTGGCATAAAAAGTATGCGCCCGCTAACGATGCTAAGTATTTTTCAGATACGCATGACTATATTTTATGTTACGCAAAAATAGTTGTTAATGGCACAGGGATTGGTTGGACAAGAAAACTTCTACCAAGAGAAGAAAAGCAAGATAGGTTGTACAAACATGATGATAATGATGGCAAAGGATTATGGAGGCACGATAATTTAACCGCAAAGACTTACTCAGAAAAATATAATTATGCGATAATTAATGAAGGCAAAGAACACTATCCACCGCAAGGTAGTTGTTGGCGCACTAGCCAAGAGAATATGGAGAAATGGATTGCTGAGGGAAGGGTGATTTTTGGACGGGATGGGAAGGGTGCCCCGATATTAAAAAGATATTTATCCGAAGTGCAGCAGGGTATTGTGCCTACGACTATATGGGGTTACGAAGAAGTTGGACACACAGACGGCTCGCGAAAATTATTGAAAAGTATATTCAGCGATGAACAATTACCATTTGACAACCCTAAGCCTGTTAATCTGATAAAAAATATTATAACTATCGCAAGTGGTAAAGATTCTATAATTTTAGACTCCTTCGCTGGCTCTGGTACTACTGCCCATGCTGTGTTACAGTTAAACAAAGAAGATGCTGGCAAGCGTAAGTTTATCCTTGTCGAGTGTGAGGATTATGCCGATAGCATAACCGCTGAGCGTGTACGACGCGTGATAAGGGGCGTGCCTGCTGCTAAAGACGAACTATTAAAAAATGGTCTGGGCGGTGATTTCACCTTTTGCGAGCTAGGGGCTTCGATTGACTTTGACGCCCTATTGGCTGCTAAAGTCTTACCAGCGTACATAGAATTCGCCGCCTTAGTGTGGAA
>JABAAW010000066.1 GCA_014238535.1 Alphaproteobacteria bacterium | reverse complement strand
CCACTCGAAGCCTCGTCGGGCATAGACTCTTTAATCCGCGCATCACCCCAATTTACCACTATACTTGGCGAGGTGAAATCCGCCAGCGAATCAGTCAACGCACCAGGTAACACTTCAAGCGAAGCGCCATCTTGCGCCGCAATACCGTGTATGATGATGCGCGCCTCCTCGTCCAACGTTAACTTCGTGTGGTCGATGAAATGCAGCGATGCGCCAGAATCTTCATCGGTCATGACGACATCGTTGGTTATAAGGGCATCGCCCTGCCGCAATACCATCAACTCACCATCGCGCATCACATGCACCGAGCCCGCTAGGTTATCAACGAAACCGACAGCCTCATCCGAAACAGCTGTGCTCGCGTGTCCTTGTAGCTGCTCCATTGCCGCTAGCGTCTTTGTACGCTCGATGAAGTACGATATTAACTGCGGCGAAAACCTACAGCCATCATCATCGCATAGAACTGGCGGCGGCGAGGCTGTAAAATAGTCCTCGATGATAAAGGTATCACCAGCGACCGAGAGAAGCAGATCATCGCCATGGCGCGCAAAGTGTACCGGGCGGTGCGCAAGCGCGATGGGTAGCAGAAACTCCTCCCCTGCAGAGTGCGTACCGTGCTGAAGTTCACCAGACTGCAAAACACTGCCTAGCGTTGCTTCGTTAACCGCATGTATCGCGCCAATATCAGACGCCTTCATATTCGTATCCATTTTAATACCCGTCTTTATAAACATACAACACTAGCCGTGCGCTCTCACACGCTAGTGCTCTAAGTAGCATTCTTCTGGTGCTACAACACATGACCCTTGATGGCGCCCCTTCCTACAGGTTAACTCGCACTTCAGGTCTAGGTTGCCGCTATCGTTTCTTTGGTGCTGTCGGCTCTTTTTCTTACGGCTCTTTTTTACTCTTTCTGCACGCTATAGCCACATACTGCGGCTATCCCCCTCTCTTTGCCCCCATTCTTACCCCCCGTCTATTACCGATTCCTTCCTACTTTTCTCTTCCTTTCGCTCTTCCTTTGCTTTTCGCTACAACCCCATAAACGAGGCGGGGAATACTAGCAAGCTAGTCTTGCGAATCACCACACCGTAAAAGTAGAACACCTTGACATAAAAAGCAACTTTTTTTATTTTTATTTTACAAACAAGCCCCTACAACGACTCAAGCGCAGTCACCTCTGGCGGCGTTGCTGCCCTGCAGGAAGGTTGCGCGTAATTAACGCGAGAATTAACGCACAGATTATTGTAGCCTTCCTCTATGGCAATAACTACGACAAGCCCCGACCCTCTACGACGAGCCTTCCTCGATGCGATGAGCCGCGTAGCCTCGACGGTTGCCATCGCGACAAGCGATGGGCTAGGCGGGCGAGCAGGCGCGACAGTAAGCACGCTTTCGGCGGTCTCAGCAGACGAGACGCCATCGTTGCTAATCTGCCTACACCGCCAAACCTCTATCTGCAAGGCAATCAACACGAATAAGGTCTTCTGCTTGAATATACTGCGCGCAAGCCAGCAGCCATTGGCAAAAATTTTCGCAACAACCGCAGAACAACTACAATACGCCGATAAATTTGAGCACGCAGACTGGCGCGAGGGTTGGCAGAAGACGGACAGCGGTGCATGGCGAATGCAAAACGCACTCGCCTCGCTAGACTGCTCGCTCGAGCGCAGCCTATCCTGGCAGAGCCACGACATTCTGATAGGCAAGGTGCGAGAGGTTGTTCTCGATGAACCTTCTAGCGCACCTTCTTCGGCTTTGCTATACGCAGATAGGCGATATAGAATACTGGCTGGCTAAGTGGAGTAGCACTATCATTATTAAACTATTAAAGTAACTATAGTGCTTACATAAGGACTTAGCATAGAAAATTTGGCATAGAGGATTTAGCGTGGATTCGATTCAAAGCATTATCGGGGGCAAGGTATACAACAGCACAAGCGGGCGCAATTCGGCTGTATTCAACCCTGCTACGGGCGAGCAGATTGCCGAGGTAGGCTTATGCTCTGCTAGTGAAGTAGAACGAGCACTCGATGCTGCCCTAGCACTACAAGGCGAGTGGGGAAGGCGACCGATAGCAGAAAGAGCGCGCATGATGTTCCGCTTACAACACCTGCTCGAACAACGCAAAGAAGATATAGCGCGCCTGATAAGCCGCGAGCACGGTAAGACGCACGAAGACGCGCTGGGAGAAATTTCGCGCGGTATCGAGCCCGTTGCCTTCGCAAGCGGCATGCCACATATATTGAAGGGCGAGCATAGTCTGAATGTAGCGAAGAATGTCGATAGCTACAGCTTGCGTCAACCATTAGGCGTTTGCGCAGGCATCACACCTTTTAACTTCCCCGTGATGGTACCCCTATGGATGTTGGCGAACGCCTTGGTGTGCGGAAATTGCTTCATACTGAAACCATCCGAACGCGACCCCTCAGCGTCTCTATTGCTACACGAGTTGATACTAGAGGCTGGCTTTCCAAGCGGCGTGTTTAGCGTTGTGCAGGGAGATAAGGAGGCGGTCGATGCGCTCTTGACAGCCAAAGGGGTAGCAGGCATAAGCTTCGTCGGCTCGACGCCCATCGCCGAGTATGTCTATCGTACTGGCTGTAGCAATGGCAAGCGCGTGCAGGCATTAGGGGGGGCGAAAAACCACATGGTCGTCATGGCGGATGCAGATTTAGACAAGGTAGTCGATGCGCTTATCGGCTCTGCTTATGGTGCTGCGGGCGAAAGGTGCATGGCAATATCCGCAGCCTTGCCGATAGGAAACGAGGTAGCCGACAGGCTCGTAGCGAGGCTACAGGAGCGCGTCAAGGCAATACGCATCGGACCTGCGAGCGATGCGGAATCCGAGATGGGACCCTTGATAACACAACAACACAAAGAAAAGGTCGAGGGCTATATCGAAGCTGGCGTTAAAGAGGGAGCCGAACTAGTAGTCGATGGTAGGGGGCATAAGGTTGCAGGCAACGAGGGCGGGTACTTCTTAGGTGGTAGCCTATTCGACCGAGTAACCCCAAATATGCGCATCTATAGAGAAGAAATTTTCGGACCCGTGCTGGTTGTCGTTCGAGCGGGCTCGCTTGACGAGGCTGTATCGCTAATAAACGCGCACGAGTTGGGGAACGGCGTGTCTATTTACACACGCGATGGGGGGACGGCTCGTAACTTTATGCAAAGCGTCGAGATCGGCATGGTCGGCATCAATGTTCCGATACCAGTGCCGGTCGGCTACCATTCCTTTGGTGGCTGGAAGCGCTCGCTCTTCGGCGCGCACGGGATATACGGACCTGAGTCGGTGCACTTCTATACGAAGCTAAAGACGGTAACCGCGCGCTGGGGCGAGACAAGCGGTAGCGGCGGCAAGGCGGAGTTCAACTTTCCACATTAGCCAGCTCTGCTAGCCAGCTAAAGCTGGTTTAAAACTGCTTGCGATTCAGTTGTACGAACTCGGCAAGGGGGGGAGTGCGGAGACAGCGATTCCGTCCTCGTGCAGGCTACGAATTTCTTTTTGCGATGCCTTGCCGTAAATGCCTTTAGTGGTTTTTGCGCGGCGTGTTTTACCTGCGGGGGCAGCAGAGGCGGAATGCGTTGTAGAGAGGCTGTTAG
>JABAAW010000065.1 GCA_014238535.1 Alphaproteobacteria bacterium | reverse complement strand
CACCGCAAGCTATGTCGCAGAGCCTAGCGGCGCAGGATACGATTGGGTAGAAATAAATCTGCAAGGGAGGGAGTTCTTACCTTTCTTAGCAACCACAGAAGCCGAATCCTTCGTAGGATCAGAGGACGCAGGTTGGGTCAGCTACGAAAATACCGATAGCAATGGGGTTACCGTCTATCTCGATGCTAATGATGGTTCTAACGCTGGGAGCTTTGCAAGCGGCGACACCTTTGCTGGAATTGCTAACCTTATAGGCTCCGATTATAGCGATATCTTCTATGGCGATAGCAATGATAACAATCTCTATGGCGGCGCAGGCGATGACACACTAGGCGGCGGCGCAGGCGATGACGACTATTCATTCGAATACCAGCACAGTGGCTCCGACACAATCACAGATAACGAGGGCGACAACGAGCTGTA
This sequence comes from Alphaproteobacteria bacterium, assembly GCA_014238535.1. Lineage (GTDB taxonomy): Bacteria > Pseudomonadota > Alphaproteobacteria > JABAAW01 > JABAAW01 > JABAAW01. The sequence goes on along the minus strand of JABAAW010000065.1, from coordinate 3,197 downwards.
TTTCAAATCCGATGCTCAAGGGAATTATGCTGCTGATAGCATAACCTTCGCAAAAAGCACCGATGGCGATGATCTCATCATCTCTAACACGGCGGCTAGCCAACAAGTGACTATTGTGAATTATTATAACCTGCCTGAAGATGCTAGCTTCTCAATATACTACAATACCGAAGCAGACGGCACGTTCACTCAAATAGCAAGCGACGCCATACCTGTCTAAAATAACTCGGCTAGCCTTAATAGCAAAAAAAGGGCTCGGCTTCTTAACGGAAGTCGAGCCCTCTTGCCTTATCAGTATACAAAAAACTTATAGTTTACAAAACTATAAAAATAGTTGCCTTTTTACACTAAGTATTCTATTTTTATCAATAGTAGTGCAAATACCTCATAGTAAAAAGGAAGGCTTCGCTTACAGTGAAAAACACAAGCATGAAATGGCGCTGGACCGCTTTGATCGTCTACTTGATAATCTGTTCATTCGATTTCATCATCGTGCCGACTTGGATTGGGCTACACAGACCGAATATGCTTGCTTTTATTGAGATACTAAATACCGTAGATGATCCAAAAATACAATTCGAGTTAATGCATAAATTAACCGGACAACATAGCCCGTTCACACTATCAGGTGGCGGGCTGTTTCATTTAGCCTTCGGCGCATTACTAACAGGTTCATCCTTGGGATTAAATAAAAATAAATAAAAGCAATTATCACTACATAGTAAGTAGCAAAATATAGCAACATAATATGTTTGACTCAATAAACAAAAATAGATTAGTCTGCGTCGTTAATAGTTAACACGCTACAATCAAACTAATAAAAGCAAATAGAGGCAACCGATAATGTTTCACAATACTCGCTCGATAGTTCTAAAAAAATTCGTAAGCATGCTCGCCATCGCAATGTTCGCAACATTCGCAACAAGCACGGCAAACGCTAAAGAAATTCTAATCAAGTTCAGCCATGTAACCTCACCAAGCGGACACCCAAAAGGCGAAGCAGCTACACTGTTCGCTAAACGGGTAAATGCAGAAATGAAAGGAAAAGTGCGAGTCGAAGTCTTTCCTAACGGACAACTATATAACGATAATAAAGTCCTAGAAGCCCTGCTACTAGGTAATGTGCAGATGGCGGCTCCATCGCTATCAAAGTTCGAACAATACACGCTGAAATACCGAATCTTCGACCTGCCATTCCTATTCAAAGATATCGAAGCCGTCAACAAGTTCCAAAAATCGCCAAAAGGGCAAAAACTGCTAACCGCAATGCAAGACAAAGGGTTACAAGGACTCGCTTATTGGCACAACGGACTCAAGCAACTCTCCGCTAACAAGCCACTCATATCGCCTAAAGACGCTGAAGGCTTGAAGTTCCGCATACAAACCTCCGACGTTCTCAAAGCGCAATTCGAAGCACTCGGCGCATCACCGCAAAAAATGGCCTTCGCTGAAGTCTATGGCGCTCTGCAGACTGGTGTCGTCGACGGGCAGGAAAATACATGGTCCAACATATACACAAAAAAATTCTTCGAAGTGCAAGACGGTGTAACCGAATCCAATCACGGAATACTCGACTACCTCGTCGTAACATCAACTAACTTTTGGGAATCCCTGCCAGACGATATACGAAACGATCTGACGCGAATCCTCGCCGAAGTGACGCAAGAGAGAAATGCCATCGCGCGCTCGATAAATCTGAAAAATCGCGACAAAATCATCAGTAGCGGTTCGAAAATCAGAACTCTATCGCCAGCACAACGGAAAGAATGGGTCAAGGCAGTGCGACCAGTGTGGAAGCAATTCAGAGACGATATCGGAAAAGACCTCATTCGCGCAGCTATAGCTTCTAACAAAAAGTAAAGCGTGAAAAATTCTCACGCGAAGTTCAAAAAGCTACCTGCTCGCGGCCCAAGATGACTCTGCTCTGAAAAAGCATTCTCTAAAGCATAATCTTGCAGTGCAGATGGCTTTTAGTTAGGACACGCGTGCAGAAAATCATACGAATCGCCGTGTGGTGCGAGGAAACTATACTCGCATACCTGCTCGCCGCGATGACCGCCGTCGCTTTCGCAAATGTCATCGCTCGGCGCGTGTTCGCAAGCTCCATGCCTTGGGCACTCGAGCTAACCCTGAACTTGTTCCTATACCTAGTCTTGCTAGGCATGGCTTACGCTCTGCGAAACAACCTGCACGCAAGTATCGATGCAATGGTAATACGCTTGCCAAAACGCGCAAAAATCTTATGCGCAGGCATCGCAAACGCATGCATAATGCTATACGCAATAGTCATGGCAAGCGTCGGCTTGCGTATCGCAAAAATATTTTGGAGCAACGAAGCTTTGCGAAATGTCGGTTCAGAAGAAATCGGAATACCGCATTGGCTAACTTACGCCGTGCTGGCGTTATCTTTCGCATATTTTCTCATTACCCTGCTAGCAACAATCTGCGTTAGCTCGTTGAAAACCATGCGTGGTAACAAAAACGATGCTTGAGGCATTAAACGCCATACTGGTAGCGCACGCAGGTTGGCTTTTAGTAACGCTCGTCTTCGTGATGCTCGCATTGCGCGTGCCTATCGGAGTAGCACTAGGCTTGCCAAGCGTAATCGTAATATTTCTGGTGACAGGGCAAGTATCAGGTTTGGCTACCGCCGTCGTCGGCGCGATGAACGACAAGTTCCTACTAACCGCAATACCATTCTTCATACTATCAAGCGTCTTCCTCGCAGGCGGCGGCGTCGCAGAGCGAATCGTGAAATTCGCCATCTCCGCAGTCGGGCACTTGCGCGGCGGACTCGCTAGCGCAGGCGTGTTCGCATGCATGCTATTCGCAGCACTATCAGGATCATCGCCCGCTACCGTAGCCGCTATCGGACCAATCGCCATCGACGGTATGAAAAAAGCGCATTACCCTGAAAAACTCGCCGTCGGAATAATATCAACCGCCGGAACACTAGGCATTCTAATTCCTCCTTCCATCGTAATGGTCGTATACGCAGCAGCTACCAACGAATCCGTCGGTAGGTTGTTCATCGCAGGAATCATCCCAGGCGCAAGCGCAGGCATACTGCTGATGCTAGCCGTGCGCATCGCCGTGCGCCGCTTAAACATAGATACTATTGCGAAAGCAAACTGGAAAACTATCTTGAAAAACGCCGTCGCCGCTACTTTCGGACTGTTGCTTATCATACTCATTCT
>JABAAW010000064.1 GCA_014238535.1 Alphaproteobacteria bacterium | reverse complement strand
TATGGATGAGGGTAGCCGCGCGTCTGGATTTGCGAGTAGTGGTGACCTCGACAAATGCCTTTTGCGAGTTGGAGACGAGACGATACTTGAGCGCATTCTTTGCAGATTTTCGGCAACGGATTATGTTGCGCGCGCGCTCAATGCGAATGGAGACCTTGCGCGTTTTTCGACTATTGCGCGTGAGCATGATTTGTCTCTTTTTTGCGATGATGATCCGCCATCGAGAATGGGTCCGCTTGCGGGCTTGCTTGCGAGCATGCGTTGGGCTCATTGTAGCGGAGCGGAGTGGCTTTTGACGGTATCTGGCGATTGCCCTTTTTTGCCTAAAGACCTTTACGCTCGCTTGCGAGCGCGCCAGCGCAGTAGCGGAGCGTTGATCGTCTGCGCTAGATCGAACTTGCGTGAGCATCCGACGATTGGCTTGTGGAGCACTTCGCTGTGCGCGGACCTTTCGTCTTCGCTTTTTAGCCGAGATATTCGCAAGATTGATCGCTGGACGAGCGGGCATAGACTTGCGAGCGAGGATTGGGGAGAATTTAGTATTGGCGATCCATTTTTTAATGTTAATGACGCCTCTGATTTATCGCGTGCGAATTCTCTAGCGCGCACGAATTTTCAATAGCAGTGGTTGCAGGACTGGCTATCCTTACTAGCTAGCTTTGTCGAATACCTTATTGTAGTTGAGGCTGTGGTTGACATAGTAGTTTTCTGGTGCTATTTGATTTTTATCCGTTTATGGATGGAATCTAACGAAACTTAATTATAGGAGTAACGGAGATGTGCGTTGAAGGCTGTATGGCACTTGTTCGCTCTCGTTTGCAGAGCGAATCTACTTTAGAAAACGAAAATACCGCTGGCAATGAGCCAGCATCGCCTACGAGCGGTGACAAGAGTTCTACGCGGCGTAATTTTTTACAAGGCTTAGCTGGCGGCGGTCTTTCTGCGGCGATGCTTATGGGAGCATTTTCCTCGCGCCCTGCGCTAGCGATGGATCATGAGTCGGTGGAGCACCCGCACCCTGACGATCGTCGTAATAGGAAGCGCCTATTGAGACGAGGCATCAAGCGTATTGTTGACTTGACGCATAGTTTTGACGGCAATTTCCCGACTTTTGGAGGCAAGTCAGGTATTTCGTCGAAGAAGTTAGCGTCCTTTTCGAAGGACGGCTACAATGTATATGAGCATAAGATATTCGAGCATGCTGGTACGCACATAGACGCTCCGCTTCACTTTTCGCAAGATGGAGCGAGCGTTGACGAGATAGAGGTTGAACAGCTAGTAGCGCCGCTGGTGCGTCTTGACATTCGTTCGCGTGCTGCGGATGATTCGGATACGCAGGTAACGGTTGATGATTTGCGCAAATGGGAGAAGAAGCATGGCAGGATACCTTATGGTGCTTGCGTTGCGATGTATAGCGGTTGGGATAGTTTTGTTGGTAGCAGGAAGTTTCGCAACGCGGACAAGAAAGGAGTGATGCACTTTCCTGGTTTTCATGTTGATGCTGTGAATTTTCTGCTTAAAAGTCGAAAAGTTTCAGGTATAGCGGTTGACACGCTATCGCTGGATTATGGTCGCTCGCAGGATTTTGCTGTTCACTATGCGTGGTTGCCTAAAGGCAAATGGGGACTGGAATGCGTTGCGAACTTGTCTAGTTTGCCTGCGAAGGGAGCGGTTTTGGTTGTCGGTGCGCCGAAATGGCGAGGTGGCACTGGTGGCTTGACTCGTGTTATTGCTTTAGTGTGATTTGCACTTTTCTATGCGTGATAGTTTTTGCGAGTATGGACTTACCTATGATAGATAATGTGGTTTTAGGTATATTGGTTTAGACTATCTTATGCAAGGGAGCATATCGCTATGGAGCGAGTAGTCCTAACTGTAAATAAAGTTACGAAGGATTTTGCGGGCGGTCGCAAGATTTTAGATGATATTACGCTTGGCTTTTTAGCTGGAGCGAAGATAGGTGTATTGGGCATTAACGGCAGTGGCAAGTCGAGCCTATTGCGTATTATGGCAGGCGAGGATCGTTCTTTCAGTGGCGAGTTGCGAGTTGAGAACGGCATGCGTGTTGGCTACTTGCAGCAGGAGCCGGAGCTTGACGAAACGAAGAATGTTGAGTCTACGATACTGGAGGGTTTATCGGAGAAGAAGGCACTGCTTGACAGGTTTGAGTCTGTTACGACTAGTTTGGGTGCGCCTGATTTGGCGCCTGCTTTGCTTGAGGATTTATTGTCAGAGCAAGCGAGTTTGCAAGAGCGAATAGAAGCTGAGGATGCGTGGGATTTTGCGCGCGAGGTTGAGATAGCGTCTGAGGCATTGCGTTGTCCGTCTGGAGATAGCCTTGTCAAGCATTTATCGGGTGGTGAGAAGCGACGAGTTGCGCTGTGCCGTTTATTGCTATCGAAGCCTGAGATATTGCTACTGGACGAGCCGACGAACCATTTAGATGCGGAGACGACGGCTTGGCTAGAGCGTCACTTACGCGAGAGCAAGAGCCTTGTTGTATTGGTAACGCATGACCGCTATTTTTTGGACAATGTTACGGGCTGGATACTAGAGATAGATCGCGGCAAATGTATATCGCACGAGGGTAACTACAGCAGTTGGCTTGCGGCGCGTTCGACTCGTTTATCGCAGGAGTTGCGCGAGGACAAGGTATTGTTGCGCGCGATATCTGAGGAGCGTTCTTGGATAGGTAAATCGCGAGTTGCTCGGCGCGAGTTAGCGCGCAAGCGTATCAGGAGTTATGAGGAACGACTGCAGGCTGCGCAGGCTTTGCGCCCTGAGATGCAGCGTATTAACATCCCGCCGGGCGCGCGTTTGGGCACGAAGACGGTTGTGGCGAATGGAGTATCGAAATCGTTTGGCGACAGGCTTTTGTTTGAGGACCTATCGTTTTCGCTTCCGCAGGGGGGTATTGTTGGTGTTATAGGTGCGAACGGAGCAGGCAAGACGACCTTGTTTCGTATGCTAGTAGGCGAGGAGTCTGCGGATAGTGGCGAGCTTGAGTTAGGTTCTAGTGTATCGTTGGGTTATGTTGACCAATCGCGCACGGCGCTTTCTGGTTCTAACACGGTATGGGGGGAGGTATCTGGTGGCGATGACACGATCAAGTTAGGCAATGGTGAGGTATCGTCGCGAGCGTATGTTGGTTCGTTTGGCTTTCGCGGTAGTGACCAACAGAAGTTAGTAAGGGATTTGTCTGGTGGCGAGCGCAATCGTTTGCATTTAGCGAAGTTATTGCGTGGTGGTGGTAATGTATTGCTATTGGACGAGCCGACGAACGATTTAGATGTTGAGACCTTGCGTGGATTAGAGTTAGCGTTGGAGACGTTTCCTGGCTGTGCGGTTATAGCCAGCCATGACCGCTGGTTTTTGGATCGTTTAGCGACGCATATTTTATCATTTGAGGGAGATGGCAAGGTTGTATGGTTTGAGGGAGATTTTGCTTCATTTATGGATGACAAGCAGCGTCGCCTAGGAGCGGACGTATTAAACCCTCGCCGCCTGCGCTACAAGAAAATAACTATAAATTAGAATAAAAATTATTTACAACAAGCAAGATTCTTGCTATCAATTTAATAACAACGCTGATTTAGATAATATAGGTGAAGTAATGTTTGAACTGAGAGATTACACAGTGGTAAAAGTAATGCAAGGGGAAGATAGGTTTTTTGTACCTATGTACCAGCGCAGTAGTTCTTGGAAGTCAGAAACTTGTAAAAAATTTGCTGATGATATGTTAGACGCTGAAGTATTAGACGATGAAGCAATTGATAAAGGCTCTGAGTATTTTATAGGCACATTTATACTTAAGTTACAAAAAAAAGATATAGGAATATATGAAATA
>JABAAW010000063.1 GCA_014238535.1 Alphaproteobacteria bacterium | reverse complement strand
GTGGCTTGCATATAGGAGGTGCGCGTACTGCGTTATATAACTTTCTTTATGCGAAAAGGCATGGTGGCAAGTTTTTAGTTCGCCTTGAGGATACGAACAAGGACGCTAGTTTTGCTGGCTCTGATAGCGTTGAAGTTAACATAGCGTCAATTTTGGACGACCTACGCTGGCTTGGTATCACTAGCGATGGTGTTGCCTCCCTGCAGTCTGAGAGTATTGCTCGTCACGTTGCTATTGCGCGTCGTCTTGTTGAGAAGGGGCAAGCCTACTACTGCTACGATAGCGTTGCGCGTGTGGACAAGGCTTCTGCGGTTATGGCGAGCAAGGCGAGAAGCACTACGAAAGCTAATGCGAGTGCTTGCGGAGTGTTCCGTAGCCCTTGGCGCGACTTTGCAGGAGATAGCGGCAAACGAAGTGCGCCTGTAGATGTGCGCCCAGTTGTGCGCTTGAAGGTCCCGCTAGCTGGCTCGATTACGATAAGCGATGCGGTTAAGGGCGAGGTTACGCTTCCGCACGAGCAGATAGACGACTTTGTGTTGTTGCGTTCGGATGGAACACCTACCTATATGCTATCGGTTGTAGCGGATGACTACGCTTCTGGCATCACGCATATCATACGCGGTGATGACCACTTTACGAACAGTTTCCGCCAGCGAGCGCTTTACCGCGCTTGTTGCGCGGCGGGTATTTTTTCTAGCGCTAGGGCGGAGCCTAACTGTGCGCACATCCCGCTAGTTTTGGGCGAGGATGGTGGCAAGTTATCGAAGCGTAAGGGCTCGCGCTCGATCGGCTCGTTCCGAGATGCTGGTGTTTTACCTGAGGCTCTGGTTAACTTCATTCTGCGGCTTGGCTGGGGGAAAGGGGATTTAGAGATTTTTTCGCTAGCAGATGCACAAAATTTGTTTGACCTTGATGGTTTGAGCCGTGCTACGGCGCGTATTTCCTACGCGCGTTTGGACAATTTGAACGGATTTTACCTGCGCGAGCTTGATCTTGCGGATTTGCAAAGCAGGCTAACCCCGTTTTTGCCTAGCGATGCGAGCGAGCTTGCGCGCGCGCGCTTTTTAAAAGGAGTGGAGGGTCTTCGCAAGCGCGCGACGAGTCTGCAAGATATAGTTTCGCTTGGTGACTTCTACTTTGCAGCCCCTAGTCTCCCCTTGCGCGATAGCAAGGCGCTAGCGGCTTTGCAACCGTCGTCTGCTGGAGAAAGTGGGGATATATATGTTAATTTGCAACGCTTGCGAGCCTCTTTTGCGTTGATTCCTTCGAGCGATTGGCATGGAGATAAGATTACTTCTGCGATTCGTGCAGTAGCGAGCGCGGAAGGTTTAGGCTTCGGTGCGGTTGCGCGCCCTGTGCGCGCGCTGTGCGCTGGTCGAATGGATTCGCCGGATTTAGGCGAGATTCTCGGTATTTTAGGTCGCGATGAGACGATTTCGCGTATTGCGAATCTGCCAAGGAGCTAGCGGCTAGACTAGCCTATTTCACGGCTTTGGCTTTTAGGATGCTTCCCATCTGTGATGGTACCCATCCGTGTAGGGTTAGTAGATTGAACTCTGCTATTAGGCTCCCGTTTTTTTTCGGGTATATTTTTTCAGCGAGTTTTAGTATTTCGCGCGAGAGGGTAGTAGTTTTTCCGAAGCAGTTGCTTTCGCCCATCGCTTGCAGGTCGTTAAATAACGCTGTTAGAGTAGAGTATTCGACCTCGATTGCGTTGCTTTCGACGAATGGATGGGCTAGCGGTAAGTCTCGTAGACAATCGCCTGCGCATGCGATGGAGGGGTATGCTGGTATTCGCGAGTATACTTTTTTTCGGAACTTTGCCTCGGCTTCTATCAGCACCCTAGCGAGAGTAGCGAGTGTGCCCTCACCGAAGGTTATCGCATAGATTGGTGCGTCTTTAGAAAGTAGAGGCAGGAATGCTTTCATGGCGTTAGTTAGGGAGTTTGCTAGACTTTCACCTACTTGCGCCTGCATGTGCCAGTGCAAAGCGAAGAATGCGAGCAGGCTATCGAAAGGCAAATCTTGACTTTTGATCTCGTGTTTTATGGAGAAGTTTTTTTGAATATGGAGTGGTAATTTTTTTATATTTTGCGCTAGTAAATGCGCTAGCTTGCGTGAGGGTTCGCATAGGGTTGTGTGCGCTATTGCATTAGTTTTGCTATTTTTTTTGAGAGCCTGAATTAATACTTTGTCGCGAGGATTTAGAACTAGCAGATTTTGCAACGGTTTTTTGAGGTCTAGTAATTTATCGCAAATGGTATTTGCAGCGTGCTTGAACAAGAATTCAGCGTCGCCATTATATTTTTCGCGCCGTTTAGGTATGCGGTTTCGCATAGCGATTCGGCGTGCGATGTAGCTCATATATTTTTATTTTTTACGAGGGAGGTATGATTGCCCACCCGACTTTTGGTAATTGTAGCCCGCGTACACGGTATGGTTCGGCTCCTAGTATTTTGTGCCATGGAACTGCGATGGGTTTTTGTAGCTGGTAATTTTTTCCTTGTAAGGCTTTTTTATACTTCGGCGGCATCTGGTATTTTTCGTTTTGCTTATTATTTTCGCTATAATTTTCAGCATGCCATAGCACTACTCCTCCACTTTGTTTTAGCATATCGATGTTGAGCCAAGCTGATTTAGTTTCATTTAGATCGTTGAATACGGAAGGTCTGTCGTCTGAGAAGAAAGCAACATTACCAGCGAGCCAGCTGTGGCCTGCGGCAATTTTTATTTTTCCGTATCCTTTTTTCTGCCACTCATTTTCTATAAATTTTGCTAGGTATTCTCCGCCAAAGTATGGCAATAGCCTACGGTTACGTGCTGGCGATACCTGTTTTGTTTCGGGTATTTCATCTATATTTGTATTATGATTTTTTTGCCCTGTGGTTGGCACGGTTGGCACTATGAATAGCACCATTAAGAATCCGAATGTAGTAGCGATGACAAAGAATGCCCATATAGCGATAGATTTTTTTAATCGTGCCCATATAATTTTATGCCCGAAGAAATAGAAAAGAGAAATACCAGCGAGGTTCCAATAGAACAATCCCCAAAGGCTATGAATGTATTTTCCGAAAAGCACAGATATGGTCATGGTTATGGCGAAGGGCATTAAGCCCATGGTTAGCAAGAAGACTTTGACTTGTTTTTTGCTTTTTTGTTTTTCGTTTTTCTTATTTACGGTATTAGATTTTTTATTTTTCCATATAGCGAAGTATAGCCAGTTGATTTTCCATGGCATCAGTACGGCAAAAACCATCAACATTGGTAGCATGTTGAATATCTGCCCGTATGCGAATCGCAAAGGGAAGTATATGTGTGGATAGAATGGTGCTATGACGATTGCTTTTTCGGCTTCGAATCGCCCTAGCGCGTATTGTATTGTTGTATAGTTATTATCAGCGACCCACCACCAGTGCGGAGTCGTTAGAACAGCGACGATAGCGATTGCGATATAAGGCTTGTATGTTTTCAGTAATTTTCGCCACTCTGGTATTATGATCATTGTTGTGAATGCGGCGATGAACATCAGCATAGCTGCGTATTTGGATAGTATAGCGGCGGTTGCTGCGATGGCGAGAGCGATCCACCATCGCTTTCGTTGATCGTTGAGAGCCTTCCAGAGGCAGAAATTGAAGGCAGCCCATGCGAGTAGCGATAGTATATTAGCGTTGTATGTTAGAGAGCAGAAGCTATAGAACATTGCGCAAGCGAGAATTATTGTTGCGAGCAAAGCTTGTGTTGGGTTTAGAATTTCGCGTGCGAGCAACCATACGAATATGTATGTTATCGCCATAGCGATCTGCCCTACGAGATAGTATGAAGCGATGTTGTTAGGCAGTATTTGCATGAAGACTTGTAAGAACCATGCGGGGAATGCGGGGTGTTTTTGTCCGCCCCACTGCCATTCTTGCCCCCATGCGATTATTTCAGCAGCATCGAGCTGCAGATTAGGATGCATGATTGTAAACATCAGGGTAAGAGATAGGCCTAATGTTACTAAGAATCCGAGCATTATTTTGTAATGCTTTGTAGTATTTATATTAAGATTATTTTGCATATATTTTTACATTTGAACTATTCCCCGCTCAGAGAAGGGACGGCAACGACCTACTCTTCCACACCCTAAAGATGCAGTACCATCGGCGCTAGAGGCTTTCACGATCGAGTTCGGAAAGGTATCGAGTGTTATGCCCTCTGCTATGACCGCCGCCCCGTCGCTGAGCGTTGAATAGATTTTTGAACTGCACAATTCAATTGTAGTTATTTCATTGCGTAATGAATATAGCGTTGAGGCGCTGCTTACGAGCGCCAGTAATTATTGAAGGTCAATTGAGTGATTAGTACTGGTCAGCTTCACGCATTACTGCGCTTCCACCTCCAGCCTATCGACGTGGTAATCT
>JABAAW010000062.1 GCA_014238535.1 Alphaproteobacteria bacterium | reverse complement strand
TATTTTCTTTGCTAGTATTTTTTGGGGCGTGCCTCTCGGGGCGTGCCTCTCGGGGCGTGCCTCCTTGGGGCGGGTTGCCTATATCAGTGAATGATTTTGATTTTTACGAAGTAGATTAGGTTTGATTATGAGCAAGGTTTTGCGCGTTGCGATATTGGGAGCGAGCGGCTATAGCGGTGCTGAGTTATTGCGCTACTTGTTGTTGCGGCGGCGCATAACTGGTGACATAGATATAGTTGCCTTGACGGCGTCTCGGCGAGCGGGAGATGATATTTCGGAAGTTCACCCGCAGTTTAGCTTTACGAGTGGTTTGCCGACTATGCGGCGCTGGCAGGATGTTTCTTGGGAAGGTATCGATGTGGCGTTTTGTGCGCTACCGCATGGCACGACACAGGAAGTGGTATCGGAGTTATGGCACTATAAGGATTTGCGTATCATTGATCTTTCTGCGGACTTTCGCTTGCGAGATTTGGGCGAGTATCGCCGTTGGTATGGCAAGGAGCATGGCGCGCCTGATTTGCAGAGTTCGGCTGTATATGGCTTGAGCGAGTTGAACGGTGAGAAGATAGGTCATGCACGATTAGTCGCGAATCCTGGTTGTTATGCGACTACGGTTCAGTTGGCGTTGCTGCCGTTGGCGGAGATTATCGATCCTAGTTGCATATCGATAGACGCGAAGTCTGGGGTTAGCGGAGCGGGTCGCAACTTACGCGAGGATTTACTCTACTGCGAATCGAACGAAGATTTCCGCCCCTATGCGGTTTCGGGACATCGTCATGTTGCTGAGATAGAACAGGGTTTAGCTATGCGTTTAGGCGTTTCGTCGGTTTCGCCGATAAGTTTTATTCCGCATTTAGCGCCGATGTCGCGCGGTATACTAGCGTCTTTGTATTTGCGTTTGCGTGCTGGAGCTGATGGAGCTGATGCAGTTTCTTTATGCTTGTCAGCCTACGAGAAGGCGTATGGGAATGCGGGTAGTTTTATCCGAGTTTTAGAGGCTGGTAGCGTTCCGTCGGTCAAGCTGGTTGCAGGAACGAATCGTTGCTTGTTGAGTGTTGTTGCGGATCGGCGTGCGGGTTATGTTGTTGTTTTTTCGGCTACGGACAATTTGGGAAAGGGAGCTGCGGGGCAGGCGTTGCAGAATATGAATTTGATGCTAGGTTATGCGGACGACTATGGCTTTGCGGAGAGTTACGGTTTTGCAGGCGGCGATGGTTTTGCGGCTGATAATGCAGCGGCTGCGGCTGCGGCGCTTGCTTCTTGATCTGCGACAACAGTACTTTGGCTATGTAATTATCCTTGTATAACTTATTAGTAACTTGTGGATATTCTGTCATTATATTAGGTATATTATGTGTATTTTCGGTTATTATGCGTTTAGTTTTATTGGGATAAGTGTCTTATAAGCTGTGAACAGCACGGGAAAACTATGTAACATCATGTGGATAACCTGTGGATAACTATTCAAACACCCTGAGCCTATTCTGGATAACCTGTGGATAATCTCTATATGTTGTGCGCATAATATGTGAATATGCTGTAGATAAAATGTGAATACTCGGTGAATATTCGGTGGATAACTTGTGGATAACTTGTGAATAACTTGTGAATAACTACCGAGCATTCCTTGAACTTATTCTGAATAACCTGTTGATGTTGATGTGAAAACCCCTATAGCTATTAACGAATAAACCTGTATGAACTTGTATGAACCCTTATAAAACCTTGAATAGTCTGTTGGCAATTTATGTATAATCCGCCGATATTCTCTGAGTATGCTGTGCATAATTTATGAATAATATAGCATTTACTACTCGCCATGTTTTCCGCTTTATTGCTGGCATTTGCGCAGGCGCGGCTAGAAGATTAGCATTTTGGTTGAGGATGCGTTTTTTTGCACTCAGGGTGCTGGTATATATTTACACGCGCTTGCTAATAAGATTGTGCTACAGGCTTTTAGCTAAGCTTTTAGCGCGACTTTTTAGTCGCGGCATGGCGCAGTTTTTATCTAAGCTTTGCAAGAAAGCTATACGAGGGGGGCTACTTTTTAGCGTGCTAGTGTTGAGTTCGCTAGCGAATTTTTTCAGGTTGATGAGTTTTCGCGCTAGGCTGTATTTTTTGCTTGGCTTGTTTTTGTTTTCGCTATTTGCGATTGCCGAGCGTGTTGTTGCGCGTGGCATTGCGGATGGCATCGCGTATAACATCACGGATGGCATCGTGGGTGCGAGCAAACAAAAGGCGGAGCGAAACAATTTAAATAGTAAGGCTGGAAGGTTTAGCGGAGTGGGAATGCCTTCTTCGGGTCTTTTTTCTGGTTTTTCTCATGGATTATTTCCGCGCGCTACGTCAGCATTAGAATCACCGACGGAAGAAGATAGCGCCCCGTTGCATGATCGCTATCGTGTTATCGAGCGAACGGTTGAAGGCAGTTTGTATGCGACTGCGTATAAGTATGATATTCCGTTGAGTTTGTTGCGTCGTTTTGTTGATGTTATGAGTTACGATGTAGATTTCCAGCGCGATATATGGGCTGGAGCGCGCTTTCGCATGCTATTGCGCGAGCGTTACCGTATGGGAGGTGACGGAGTATGGCGCGAGTTGGAAGGCGCGCGACTAGAGGTAGCGGAGTTGCATACGGGTCGAGGTGTTAGTTACCGCTACTATCGTGCAACGGACAGCGATTTATTTTACGATGAGACAGCTAGACCTGCGAGACGCTTGTTACGGCGCACGCCGATGAGTGGTTTGCGCTTGACGTCGCGTTTTGGTAGGCGGCGTCATCCGGTATTGGGCTATACGCGCTTGCATAAGGGAGTTGACTTTGCGGCACCGAGAGGCACGTCGATACTTGCTGCGGGAGATGGAGTTGTTCGTCGGAAGCGTTATTCGCGTGCTGGTTATGGTCGTTATGTTGTATTGCGTCATAATGAAAGTTTGTCGACATTGTATGCGCATATGCGAGGCTTTGCGCGTGGCTTGCGTGAGGGAGTTCGAGTTAAGCAGGGTCAGGTGATAGGCTATATTGGCACGAGTGGTCTTTCGACTGGTCCTCACTTGCACTACGAGATTCATCTTAACGGTCGTGCGGTTAACCCGCGTAGCGTGCGCTTGCCGGAGCGGCGCAAGCTTACGGCGCGAGCGAAGGTATTATTTACAGAGCGGCGCATTGAGCAAGATTCGCTATTAGTATCTGGCGGCGAAGTTCGCCTGCCAAGCGCACTAGCGCGCTTGCGTGGTTTAGACTAGGTTTTGGTTAGTTTTAGGAGCGGCACGAAGAACAGCTATACACTAGAGGTAGTCTTTATGCTTTTTGCGTGCTATAGACTTCTATAAAACACCCACCCCCCACCTACACGGTTGATTTGTCTTCCCTCGCCCCCACCGACTATAACTTGCACGCTGATCTAGCCGAAGAGCATTCGCCAGAGTATTCGCCTGGCGGACGGGATTTACTAGGCAAGAAGTTTGGCGTTTTGAATCGCGGTTTTGTGCGTCTAGTCGATTACATGGGTTCGGATGCGGCGATAGTGCAGGCTGCGCGAGTATCGTATGGCAAGGGTACGAAGCATGTGCGTGAGGATAGGGGTTTGATTCGCTACCTTATGCGTCACCGTCACAGTTCGCCATTTGAGATGTGCGAGTTAAAATTTCATGTTAAGTTGCCTATATTTATAGCGCGTCAATGGGTAAGGCATCGCACGGCGAGCCTCAACGAGTATTCGGCGCGTTATTCTGAGATGCGGGAAGAGTTTTACATCCCGAACGAGCACAGCCCGAACGAGCACAGCCCGAACGAGCCCAGTTTGAGCGAGCCCAGCCCAAACGAACTTAGCCCGAGCGAGCAAGGCTCACGCGTGCTGTTTATTGAGGCATCGCTAGGTGGGCAATCGCAAAGCAACCGTCAGGGACGCAGTAGCGCTGCGCCCATGCTTGCTCGAGGTGACAAACGCAAGGAGACGAGCGCGAAGATGTTTAGGCGTGCGCAAAGTAGTTTTGCCTACTACAAGGATTTATTGTCGGCAGGCTTGAGCCGCGAGCTTGCTCGCATCACGCTACCGCTTTCGACCTATACTGAGTTTTATTGGAAGTCGAACTTGCACAACCTATTTCACTTTCTTGCGTTGCGTATGGACGCGCACGCCCAAGACGAGATACGACTATACGCGCGTGTGATTTTTGACGAGATTGTGCGCCCGCTGTTTCCAATTGCTAGCGAGGCTTTTATCGACTACCGCTTAGAGAGCAAGCTGCTATCACGCGCAGAGATTAAACTGCTACAGGAATTGCTAGCGGGCTCTAGCATAGAGCGGCCGGCTACGGGTTTTTCTGAGCGCGAGTGGAGCGCGTTTGTGCGTGCCTTCGAGCTAAAGGAGAAGTAAGAAGTATGATGCAGAGGGTAAGTATAGAGAGTTTTATAGGGAGTTTGCGAGTTCGGTGAAGG
>JABAAW010000061.1 GCA_014238535.1 Alphaproteobacteria bacterium | reverse complement strand
AGGCGCCAATAGGCTAGAGGGCTATAAAGGCGCGGATAGGCTCTTCGGGCGCGGCGGCGACGATATAATCTATGGTGGCTCAGGCAACGACTTGCTACAAGGCGAAGCTGGTGACGACACCCTCGTCGGCGGCAAGGGCGCGGATACCTATGTCTTCAGGGTTAGGGACGGACACGACCGCGTCCACGAGAGGGCAGGTGGTGAAAATATGATCATCTTCAGGTCCGTTGCCGAGGCGCAATACGAAGCCGAAGACTTTTCGTTTACTCGTTGGGATGACGATTTACGCATCGCAACCGAACTAGGTAACGAGGTCACTCTAACAGACTACTATTCGGATGAAGATTTGGGCTATAGAATTTTCAGCGAAAGTCCTGATGGAACTCTAGTAGAGGTTTCGGTCGTCCTATAGATAGCAGCTCGCTTGCGCTGCATGGTAGTTATAAAGGCACGACTTCTAAAGGTATACTAACGACAAATACCTCTCTGCGTATTCTCTAGAAAAGGTAGATATTTAATTAATAACTCTCGCTTTTCATGTTTTCGCTCGAGCGCACGCAACCATAAATAACGACGAAAGCACCTCCTACTATTATTTTTTATATTTTTTTATACTCATGCCTAATACCCGCGCTTAATACTTAGCCCTTATCGGTAGTTTTGTTTTTAATTTAAAATGCGAGAGTATTTTGACAATTCTCTATGCGCGCACTCGCTCCTTTTTCGGGTCGTAAAAAGGAAACGGTACGATACTAGCGGGAATCCGTTTCTGCTGTCCATCGAGCTGTCCGACCTCAATCTCCCTGCCATCGCTGATGTATTCGATGTCAAGGCGCGCTAGGGCGATCGTCTTGCCTAAGATAGGCGAGCGCATCGCCGAGGTAATCTCGCCAATCTGAGCGCGTCCCTCGCGCAGACAATCGCCGCCACTCGGTACTAGGTTGCTAGCTATCTCTAAGCCTACGAGTTTGCGGCTAGGCGAATCCTTACGTCGTTGCAAGGCAGCGCGCCCGCAAAAGTCGTCTTGCTTGCTCTTCAAAGGAACGGTAAATCCGATGCCAGCCTCGAAAGGATCGGTACGGTCGCAAAACTCGCTACCAGCAAAGATCAAGCCCGCCTCGATGCGCAACAAGTCTAGTGCCGCAAGACCTAGAGGCTTGATGCCATACTCCTCGCCCGCAGCCCAAACGGTATCGAAGACGGTGCTAGCGTCACGCGGGTGGCAGAAAATCTCATAACCCAGCTCGCCAGTATAGCCTGTGCGCGAGATAACGACCGCCGCACCGCCGAAGTCGCCCAAGCGCGCAACCGTGAAACGAAACCAGCCTAACTCAGCTACCTCAGGTTGTTGTGGAGGCGTCCAAAATATCTTCTCGAGCAACTTGCGACTGAGCGGTCCCTGCACGGCGATGTTGTGTAGCTGCTCGGTGCTGTTCTTCACCCAGACATCTAACTTCAGACGCTCCGCCTGCTCTTTCAGCCATAGTCCAGAGTTATCGCAGCCACCAATCCAGCGAAAATTGTTATCGCCCAAACGCAAGACCGTTCCGTCATCGATCATCCCGCCATGTTCGTAGCACATCGCGCTGTAGACAACCTGCCCAACGGCAAGTTTTCGCATATCGCGCGTCACACACCATTGCACCAGCGCCGTAGCGTCTGGTCCCAAGATGTCATACTTACGAAGCGGTGATAGATCGGTTACGATAACCTTCTCCCTACAAGCCCAATATTCGCTCAACGCCCCAAGGTTCGTGAAATCATCGGCGAGCCAATAGCCGTTATACTCTGTGAAGTTGCGCGTTTGGCGCGCGAAACTTGCGTGGAAGGCTGTTTCTTTAGTCAATGTTGCATCGCTTTGTGGTGTCATTCGAAATCCTATCCCTTGTGAAAATAAACTCTGCCTATTGCAATCGCTATCATAGACGCGCACATGCACCTCGGTTGGGTTCCAACCGTTTGCAGCGTCGATGTCACAAGGGCAGGCTGTTGAAAAGCAAAGCAAATCATCGAGCGCGCGTAGCAAAACATAGTCGCCAGGGCGTGTCCATGGCTCGTCTAAATCTAAACGGTAATCAGCATCGAGCATCGTATTGAAAAAGAAATTAATCGCTGGCCATCCTTTGCGTTCAGCTATGCTGTGCTCTAATGCTTGCGCGTTTAGGTTGTCCGAGCAGTTAGTATGCCCTAAGTAGCCAGCATCTTCGTAATACCTCGCAGTGCAAGCAAGCGAAAAGCTATCGTGCCTGCCGACCGTGTCTTGTACAATTTCGATAATTGGCTTGTGCTCGATGGTGAAATACTTCGCATATAGACCGGGCGAGGGGTAGAGTGCGCCCATCAGTGAGCGAGTCGTAGTCGGATCAATGTCGCGTAGTCTGTTCTTGTCGAGCGCACGCAGGTCGAATGCTTGAAAGTCGGAGCATTCCTGTCCGCGCACATCTAAAATCTGCACATACTGACCTTTTTTGACAACATAAGCCTTCGCCTCGCCAGGTTGCAGGGTGAACTCTTGTAGAGGCTCTGCAAGCGGTGTTGGCAGGTGGAACGGCTGATACTTACTTTTTCCTTCGCTCTCTTGCATCTCTGCGTGTATCTCTGCACGCTTGATATAGACCATGATCGTCGATGGCGGGATGCTCGCTGTATACTCGCTAGCTGCTTGTTCGCTCGTAGCGTTTGCTGTTTTATTATTATCTAGTTTAGTAGTGTTTTGTTCTGCCGCGCATACAACGCACAGGCTGGCTGTGCGCGCGGTAAAAGTCTTCTTACAGCCAGGGCGTCCATGTGCCGAAAACACCGACTTCGTCTTTTGCGCTAGGTCGCAACCCATATCCTTAAGACGCTCGCGCAGAGATTGCGCGTCTGCACTCGCCAATAACTCGGACAAACGAGCACCAGAAGGCAGGCTATCTGCACCAATTAGACCAAGATCGCTACGCGCCTCCACTCTGCTATGCAGGGTTAGCGCTAAAGCGTTACTATTGCTATTATTTATATCGTTATTTTCGCCATTGCTAGCGCTAAGCGCTTTGAATGCCGCAATCGCGCAAGGCTGCAAGCCCTCTTCGTCTAGCAAGGTTATTTGATCGTCGGGGAAGACTTCTACGGCGATCGCCATACCGCCTTTAACCGCATATCGTTCGGTTCCCAAGGGGAATAGTGGTAAGCCGGGGAAGCGTACCCCACCGCGCACGCTCGGCGGCAATACTAAATTATTACCACCAGCATCCTCGCCATTCGTCAAGCGGGCTAGGACTGGAGTGACAAACGCAGGTTTACTGAGTGCTTCCGCATTCTTTATCCTGCTTGCTGTCTCTAATGTCGTAGGTTCTGTCATAGGCTCAACTACGCTAATTCAATAAAAATAAACTTAGTCGGTGTGCCAAAGCAATAAACGCTAGGCAATAAACGCTAGGTGCTAGATGCTAGCAGAAGGGTCGGAAAAAAACTATCATTTTTTAACATTTATTATTCTTTTTGTTTGCATTGTAAAGCATATAGGGTATTGTTAGGTGCGCTCGTTTAGGTGAGCGCACGAAAAAAACGACGAGGTCTTTTTCGCCAAGGTCATGAAGGACTAGGGTAATAGGACTAAGGTTATAGGACCAAAGGTTACAGGATACTGGCTCGGTCTCGTTGTGATAGCTTAGCGAAGGAAGCGGCAATGAGTAAATTTCTGAAAAAACACTTAGTTTGGATTGTTCTTGCGGGGATCGTCCTAGCGGTGGTTGTGCTCGTCGTTGCTAGCTCTGCTTGGCGCTGCGTATGTATAGGTGGTGCATGATGTATTCCTCTGTACCGCTAAGCAGTTGTATAGTCATAAATTCTCTGAGGTAAACAGTATGTTAGATTTTTTGAAGAAACCAGTCGTCTTGATCGCCATTGCGGTCGTCGTTGTGCTCGCGCTTGTATTTGCATGGCGCGGCGGAATGATAGGCGGCGACATGATGATGGGCGACAAGATGGAAGATTCTATGGAAATGCGCGCAGAAACCGCGCCGATCAGAATCCCCACGCATAATTGGTCGAGCCAAATCGTCGGCGCACACATCGTCGGCAAAATACTCGAAAAACAAGGCTTTAATGTCGAGTATGTACAGTCAGATAGCCAAGTCGTATACACTTCTATGTGCGAAGGCGATGTCGACCTAGTCCATGAAGTATGGCAAGGTGCTTTCGGCGTAGCATTCGAAAAAGTTGTTGATCAAGGTTGCGTCATCGACGCTGCTACTCACACCGCAAAAACTCGCGAGGAGTGGTGGTATCCAGAATATGTGGAAGAGATATGCCCAGGGCTACCAGATTGGGAAGCCTTGAACGCATGCGCTGAAAAATTCGCAACAGCCGAAACTGCACCAAAAGGTCGTTTTCTCGCAGGTCCTGTCGATTGGTTAAAGCACGATGACGAACGAGTCGCAGGCTTGGGTGTAAACTTCAAGGTCGTAAATGCAGGCTCCGCCGCCGCGTTGTGGGCTGAACTCAAATCCGCATCAGAGCGTAAAGCT
>JABAAW010000060.1 GCA_014238535.1 Alphaproteobacteria bacterium | reverse complement strand
TGTATTCTTTCCTCTAGACTAGTCATACCACCCCCACATATTAGATATAGTACCTGCGAAAGGAAATGATCTAGTTATGCTAGATTGGGTGTAGGTGGCTAGATGCAAAGTATTGATAACAAATGACTGCAGATATTTTCAGCTATTTCTAGATTGATTGATCTAGGAAATGGAATAGAGCGTTTGCGCGGCGACCATAGAGTATAGCATTGGAATAGAGAGCAAAGTGTTTGTGCGAGAGAACAGCATGGCTGTTCTTGCGGCGCTTGCCTTATGTTTAGGAGATTTAGCGTTTTTTATGCCTAAAGCGATTTTTTGGCATGGCCATATTACGAACCATACATTGAAAGCCATTATAGTCCCCAACCACATTCCGATTCCTATTGCGGTGTGCCCGATATCGCTGCCGATTCCGAGCATGAATGCTTCGAGGAAGTATCCGTTTACGGATGCGAGAATGACACCGGTTACGATTGTCGATAGAGCGGCCCACCTGAACCAGAAGAGGGCACTTGGAGCGATGACCTTTGCGACTGCGGGTTTTTGTTCGTCTGGTATTTTTGGCATTGCTGGTATTTGTACGAAATTGAAGTACCACAACAAGCCTATCCACATCACGCCACTGACGACATGCAACCAGCGGAAGATGAAGCTTACGTACTGCGGAGTTTCGCCGCCGATATCTCCTAGATATGCTAGCATTAATGCGAGCAACACCAGCAGAATGAAACCTGCGCCGATTGTTCTATTTAGCGATGAGAGTATTGCGGACATATCGTTACCTGTTGTTATCTGTTTGGTTTAGCTTGTTATCAGCGATGCCAGCATCTGTCTAAGTACTCGTCTAGGGTACTTGCCTATGCATTTGTTGGGCATTTGTTGGGCATTTGCTGGCTGATTCTATAAGTTGTATCTATTGTTATCGTTTTTCTTGCGTTTATTATCTGCGTTTTTTGTGAGTTTTCAGGGATGTTTCGAGCGCCCCTAGCCGAGCACCGATTGTATATGGTGAGGAGATAGTTTGCAAGCACTTTGCTAAATTTGGCGAAACGGAACTGCTTTTCTATTTTTAGCACTTGATTTGTCTTTGCGATTGGGGGCGATTGGGAGTGATTGGGAGCGATTGGAGATTGGGCTTGGAATGGCGTTGTAGAGGATTTTGAATGCGGCTAGTGTTTTGTCGTTTGCGAGAACATAACACGAACGAATTTGCGATTGCAAGTATAAAAGCAAATAAAAGCGATTTTTATTTTTTAGATTTAGCACGAGTCGATGGCGTGCCTCCCGCTACGATTACGATAGAGCCTGCTTGAGATTAGGCTAAGCGGAGGTATTTATTTCTGCCTGCCACTGTGCGAAATGCTTTTCGGCTACTTCTGCGAGTCTTGCTTTTTTTTCTTTACCTCTGATTTTTTCTTTTTTTTGTGTTTGATTTTCGACAAGATTAGGTAGCAATCCGAAGTTGATGTTCATGGGTTGATATTCGGGTATTTTTGTTGAGAGTTTATTTTTTCTTTCGCCGCTTACATGTGTCATCAATGCACCGAGTGCGCATTGTATAGGGGGCATTATATTTTTTTGATTTAGTATTTCCTGCGCTGCGAATATAGCGGCGAGCAATCCTATTGCTGCGGATTCGAGGTATCCTTCGACTCCGACGATTTGCCCTGCGAGTTTTATATTAGGCTGATTTTTTATGGTAAGGAATTTATTAAGTATTTGCGGAGCATTTACGAATGTATTTCTATGTAGCCCGCCTAGGCGTGCGAATTCTACATTTTTGAATCCTGGCAGGGTTTTGAGTATTTTTATTTGCTCTTTGTAAGTCATTTTAGTTTGGAATCCGACGATATTCCACAACCTACCTTGTTGATCGTCGCGCCTTAGTTGAACGACTGCGTATAGGTTATGCCTAGAATTTTCGTCATTAGGATTTTTGAGTCCGACTGGCTTCATCGGTCCGAATCGTAGAGTTTCGACGCCGCGCTCTGCCATCACTTCGATGGGTAGACAACCTTCGAAGTAAGGAGTGTTTTTTTCCCAAGTATGAATGGGATGGGTTTCTGCATTTTTTATATTATTAATAAATTCGTAGTATTGGTTTTTATCAAGCGGTACATTGATATAATCGCCGTCGTTTTCTACATTATTTTCTTTTTCTGCATTATTTAGGTTTTCATTATTTATGAAAGATTTATTGTATCGTGACTGCTTCCATAATAAGCTATGGTCTAGAGATTCGTAGTATACCAAAGGAGCGATTGCGTCGAAGAAAGCGAGATTATTTTGTTGAGTTAGTTTTTGTATTTTGCTTGCGAGTATGCTGTCGGTAAGTGGGCCGGTTGCGATTATTGTTGGTATATTTTTTGGTAGATCGTCTATTTTTTTTCGTTGTAGATTTATTAGCGGATGTTTAGATATTTCTTCATTTACGCTTGCTGCGAATTTATTTCTATCGACTGCGAGGGCGCTACCTGCGGGTAATCTATTATTTTCTGCGTGCTTCATTATTAATGAATTGCATGCTATCATTTCGCGCTGTAGTATTCCGACGGCACTGGTTGTTGGGTTTGAGTTACGGAATGAGTTAGAGCAAACGAGTTCTGCGCACAGACTAGTTTTATGTGCTGGGGTTAGCGATTCTGGATTTTCGTTTCGCATTTCGAATAGGCTTACTTTTAGTCCGCGCTGTGCGCATTGGAATGCGGCTTCGCTACCAGCGAGGCCGGCGCCGACTATGATGATGTCTTCGTTTTTGGTATTTGTTTTTTGCATAATTTTTTACATACTTTATTATGATGTACTACTATATTTATAATATAGTAAAAAAAGTAATATAGTATATTAATATATGTTAATTACAAGATTGGATATGAGTATAACCGTGAGTATAGTTTTGAGTATAGTCTAATGATTTCTAGTAAGGTTGCATTTTTATTTCCGGGTCAAGGCTCGCAGTATGTTGGTATGGGTTTGGAGCTTGCGTCTTCGTTTTCTAGCGCGCGCGAGGTATTTGCTGAGTTGGACGATGTTTTGGGCGAGGATTTGAGCGAGTGTATATTTAGGGGTTCGGAATCTGATTTGCGCCAGACGAGTAACACGCAACCTGCGCTTTATGCGGTTAGCCTTGCGGTTATGCGAGTTATGGAGCGCGATTTTTCGATATCGCCTGGGCTGTTGCCGCTGGTAGTTGCTGGTCATTCGCTTGGGGAGTATGTTGCATTGACGGTTGCGGGGGTTATTGGGTTTAGGGATGGAGTGCGCTTGCTGCGATTGCGTGGAGAGGCGATGCAGTCGTCGGTTTCGACTGATGAGGGTTTGATGGCGGCGATTTTGGGTTTGGATGTTATGGCGGTTGAGAAGGTTGCGAGTGAGGTTAGCGTATCGGGCGGTTTGCGTGATGTATGCGTTGTAGCGAACGACAACTCGAATGGTCAGGTTGTTTTGAGCGGTAAGCGAGAATGCGTTGAGCGTGCGATTGATTTATGTAAGGCTAGTGGAGCGAAGAGGGCTATAGCGTTGGATGTTTCTGCGCCGTTTCACTCGCCGTTGATGGCGGGAGCTGAGAGTGCTATGCGAGTTGCGCTAAGGGTTGACGATGAGGGTGTAGAAGCTTCTGTTGCTGCTAGAGATGGTATTGTGGACTTTAAGCCGCCGCTTTTTTCGGTGTATCCGAATGTGACGGCACGAGCGGAAGACGATTCGTCGCGTTTGCGCGAGTTGCTTATCGAGCAGGTTTGCGCGCGCGTGCGTTGGCGCGAGACGCTGCTTGCGCTAGAGCGAGATGGTGTTGTCAGTGCTTATGAGATAGGTGCGGGTAAGGTATTGAGTGGTATGGTTCGTCGCACGACGGCTGGGATAAGTTGTAGTTCGGTTTTATCTGTATCGTCGTTGGAGAGCACAGCGGAGGAGTTGCGAGCGCGCTGGTTAGGCTAGCAGGCTTGCGAGAACTACTAAATTTTTTTGCCAATTCTTTTGCCAATTTCTTTATGAATTGCTTTAGGTTTTTTTGCGACTAGTGCTTATGGATGATGCAGGCAGGTCGTATTTGGATTTTGCGGTAGCAGTAGCAATGGTTGTGCTAGTAATATGACGAGGGGGGTAATTTATGTATTTACGAGTCTCTGAGGAGGGTATATGGCAACAGATTCTACGGGGGATTTTGCGGGTAGTACTACGAGCAGTCCTGCGGATTTGGAAACGGCGGATAGCGTGCGAGGGTTAGGTAAGGACGATTTGTTTTCGCTTGTTGGCAAGCGAGCGCTGATAACGGGAGCGACGGGAGGAATAGGAGGAGCGATTGCGTGCGCCTATGCGAAGCGCGGAGCGCGTGTATTTCTGAGTGGTCGTCGAGAGGAAGTGCTGAAAGGGCTAGCGCAAAAAATAAATACTCAAGAGACAAATACTCAAGAGAAGAATGCTGATGTAGATGCTGCCTCTGGTCCGATAGCGAGTATTTACCCCTGCGACCTTTCGGATAGGGCTGCGATAGATTCTATGAGCGCTCGTATAACGAATGAGCACGGAGGCATTGACATACTAGTTAATAACGCGGGTTTGACGCGCGATGGTCTTTCGCTGAATATGAAGGATGATGCTTGGG
>JABAAW010000005.1:22691-59038 GCA_014238535.1 Alphaproteobacteria bacterium | reverse complement strand
CAAAAGTAGCAATATTATAGAAATACCAAACAGCGTTCCGATTAGGCGGAAAGCACGACGCAACACGTCAGGTGGCAGAGCGAGAAAGGCTGTACAGCCGAACAATGCAGTTGTGAACAAGACAATCTGCAACCAGTTGAGCCACAAAAATATGCCTGAAGATATATCTTCGCGCATACTAGCAAGGATAGTTGTGATAGTTGCAGAAAGCAGGAGTAGCAGAATTACCTTCCCCTCGCTACGTTCAAAAAATCGTTGTAGGCACGCCAAAACGCTAGAACGCAATGAAGATGAAGCCCAGCTATAGGCGAGCATAAGCGTGAAAAAAAACAGCTGCACAGGTTCAGGATAGATAACGCGCGTAGAAACAGCCAGAGCGAATAGCCAGATGAAAGCAGCGGTAGTATGTTTCCATCTCGAGTCTGTAGATAAGTTACTAACCATCATTGTTCCAACTTTGCATCAATGCGATGACTAGCTCCATACTTACGACAATCGTTAAAAAAACGCGCAAAAAGATACGCGCTATCGTGCGGACCAGGAGAAGCCTCAGGATGATATTGTACCGCAAAAACCGGCAAGTTTTTTGCGCTAAAGCCTTCAAGGCTCTTATCAAAAAGCGAAACGTGCGTCACCTCAATTTTCGAGCGAGGTAGCGAATCTAAACTTATCGCAAAACTATGGTTTTGCGAAGTTATCTCAACACGGCCAG
The DNA here is from genome assembly GCA_014238535.1 of Alphaproteobacteria bacterium. Lineage (GTDB taxonomy): Bacteria > Pseudomonadota > Alphaproteobacteria > JABAAW01 > JABAAW01 > JABAAW01. Next base: position 58,326 of record JABAAW010000005.1, on the reverse strand, counting down.
TCTTCAAATCCTTTACTGGATGGTTTGCTCCATGATGACCGAATGGCATCTTCTCGCTACGCCCTCCAAATGCCAGAGCTAAAAGCTGAAATCCTAGGCAGATGCCAAAAATAGGAATCTTACTCGATAGTAATGGCACGATCATTCGTTTCGCATAACGCGAGCTAGCTTCAGGGTCTCCAGGACCGTTCGAAAGAAAAACTCCGTCTGCCCGTAATGACAGAATATCATCACTACTAGCGCTTGGCGGAACAACCGTCACTCGCGCTCCGTGCGCACTCAAGCAACGCAGAATCTGGTGCTTAATACCGAAGTCAACAGCGACTATATGTAAGCCGTTGTCTCTGTCATTACCATTTTTAATATTCCTGCTAATGTTTTCGCTTTCTATTCTGTTGCTATTCTCGCTAGGCTGCTTCCTAACGCGTTCACGAGAACCTTGGCTTGTGGAATAGCTAGATACAGCATTACCCAATGGCTCTTGCCATTCGTACTGTTTCTTAATGGCAACCCCTTGCGCTAGTTCCGAGCCTGACAAACCTGGCCAAGCTTTAATCTTACTAAGGTAAGACTTAATCAAAAGAAATCCTCCCTCCTCGTTGATAATTGCCGCTCGTTGCGCTCCATATTCGCGTAAACGACGCACCAAAGACCGAGTATCTAAGTCATAAAGACCGATAACACCGTTAGCGCGTAACCACGAAGAAAAATTCTCTTCGCTACGCCAATTAGAGCGTTCAGTCGGGGCTTGTGAAAAAATACAACCACGCGCATGAACACGACTACCTTCAGAATCTTGAGCGCATACTCCAACATTGCCAATATGAGGGAAACTGAAAACTATAATTTGTTCCGCATACGACGGGTCGGTAATAACCTCTTGATAGCCGCTCATAGTCGTATTAAAGCATAGCTCACCTATTGCCATACCGTGCGCTCCAACTCCCTTGCCTTGATAGAGGCTACCATCCTCTAGCAAAAGAGCACACTTGCTACGCGCACGCGCGGAAAAAACACGACGATTCATACTACAAAAAACAAAAACGCACTAACGCCAAACACCAAAAGTAAGGAGTATAAAGATAAACCTTATCCTCTGCGTCCAAAAATTATCTATCTACACAAATTTCACATTAACAACGAAAGTGCTCAAGCGTCAAGGTTTCAATGTCCGAAAGCACAAAGTAATTTTTTTGATTACAGACTATTTTACTGTCGACTTTATGCTCGAATCAGGTAAAATTAAACAATGCGACTATTGTGAATTGTTGCGAAAAAACCAAGCAAAAAGACGTGTAGTACACACGCATCAAGGCGTCAAATTTGCGAGCAGAAGCAGGGGTAACTTTGATAAAGACTACTTTCAAGCAGTCTTGCGCTCCGATAGTGGCGAGTGTCGCTATCGCAGTGCTGGCGATTCGATTGCTAGCGGTTCGGTGGCTACATACCAAAAAGCGCATTATCATCTTCTACAAGGCGCAAACCCTTGTTAAATTGCTGGAGAGCTAATATGGTTGGTGAACTTAGAGAAAAATTTTACGAAGCCTTAAAGGAAGCCATGCGATCTAAGGACGCTCCGGCCGTATCCACATTACGCTTAATAATCGCATCTGTAAAAGATCGAGATATTGCAATGCGTGCACGAGGGAACGGGGAGGAGAAAATTGCGAACAACGAAATAATGACATTGCTTCAAACTATGATACGACAACGACAAGAAAGTACAGCCGCATACAAACTCGCAGGACGGAGTGCGCAAGCAGAGCAGGAGCAGTTGGAAATTACCGTTATCGAAAAATTCCTACCAAAACAAATGAATGAGAAAGAAATAAAAATCGCGGTTGGAAAAATCGCGCAAGAAAAAAAACTCGACGGGCTAAAGGGAATGAGTTGCGTTATGAGTGAACTGCGAAAACGATACCCAGGGGAGATCGATTCTGCGCTTGCCGGAAAAATTAGTAAGGAAGTGCTACTCGCGCTAACCTCATGACGAGACTTGTAAAAATAAAGTATACTGGCTACAAAAAGTGTACTTACAACGTATATATTCTATACGTACGTCTTGCGGATAACTGCGAGTGCGTAACATAACTAGTAATTGAAATACAATTAAATCATGGACAAAGGACAAATCGATGAAATTCGTCGGCGCGTCAGTTTGTATTCTCTGATTTCTGCGCGAGTTACATTGCAACGGCGAGGACAACGCTATGTCGGGCTATGTCCATTCCACAATGAAAAAACTCCTTCTTTTCATGTCGTAGAAAATCAAAATTTTTATTACTGCTTCGGTTGTACCGCTCGAGGTGATGTCTTCGATTGGGTGCAGAAAACGCAAGGGGTATCTTTTAGAGAAGCCCTCGCGCAGCTCGCAAAACAAGCAGGAATCGTACTGCGACACAAACCAGAAAACATAGAAATGCAACAAAAACGAGAAGCCGGCGAGAGGATATGCAACATAATCGCCGTAGCTGAGAAATTCTACCGCGACGCGTTGCTCAGTACTATTGGTACGCCTGCTCGTGCATACTTAAAAAAACGCGGAATCAGCGATGAATGCGCTCAAAAATTCGCGCTTGGGTGGGCTGATAAAGATACGAGTTTGTTTCTAAAATATATGAAAAATAAGGGATGTTCAGAAAAAGAACTCTGTGAAGCTGGACTCGCAATTTTTAATAAAGAAGCCGTTAGCGAAAAAAGCAATAACCAATTACGCGCACGTTTCCGCTCGCGCATAACCTTTCCAATTGCCGATAACAAAGGACGCACTATCGCTTTTGGGGGCAGGTTGTTAAAACAGTATACTACTATAGCGGAAAATACAGGTGGTAGTAGAACGCAATTCGTTCCGCCCAAGTATCTAAATTCACCAGAAACTTCCTTATTCGTGAAAGGCAATATGCTTTACAACTTTACTCGCGCACGCGCTGAGGTTAGGCAGAAAAAACAGCAGCCTGTTCTTGTAGAAGGCTACATGGATGTGATCGCCCTCGATAGAGTAGGTTTCTCTAGCGCTCTAGCGAGTCTTGGTACTGCCGTCTCCGAAAAGCAGCTCGAACTATTGTGGTCACTCGGGGATGAGCCAGTACTCTGCTTCGATGGTGATAGCGCAGGCGAGCAAGCCGCAAGTCGAGTCGTCATAAAAGCTCTACCGCTATTAAATGAAAGCAGAAGCTTACGTTTATTCTTTTTACCCAAAGGTGAGGATCCAGATAGTTTTATACAAAAATTTGGCGTCACCCATTGGCGTAAAAGATTAGAAAAAACCGAAACAGTGAGTGAATTCTTATGGCGTCTGGAATTGGGAAAACTCAGACTTGCAGGGCACGTAGCCTTGCAAAACCCAGAGCAGTTCGCAACACTCGACAAAGCTTTGCAGCAGCATACAAAAAGCCTGAATGCCAATACACTGCAAAAACACTACCGAGATTTCTTTAAAGATGCCCTGTTTGCTGAACGACGTAAAATGCAGAGTGCCATCCAGAATAAAATTTATACTTCGTCCAAGACACTAAAAAAACAAGTGGAAAAAGCAAACATAATGCACTTTAGTAACGATGAGGCAAGTCGGTTGCGCAACTTACAAGAAAAACTAGTTGTAGCATTAGCAAAAAACCCAGAATTATGGGATGAATACGAAGAACGCTTCACTATGTTAACCTTGCCAGACGATTTGGATGCTACTAGGCAAGCTTTATTGCTTGCATATACAGAAGAAGCAGGGGCTAGCAATATAGCTCATACTCTGTGGCAGAGTGGCGGTGAAGTGCTGAATCATATTGCGCAGAAATCTAATTCCCTTACTCATAATCCATATTCCGTAAAATTGCCCATCAAAAAAATTGTCGACAATATCTTTGCAGCTCTCGACTATATCGAAACCGTCAACGACTTAGGTAAAACAAGCCCAGAGGCTAGGGAGCAAAATATTCATTGGCGCGATGATGCTAGGAGGATATTTACTCAGCAGTAGTCAGCAATTGCTGCAGTATAGGTATAGATTTTGCTACATAAATAATGCTAGTCGGATAGATATAGTGAAAATCTTGGCAGAAAATATACAGAATAAAATAACTAATAGATAACAGCGTAAAACCATAAGCGAAAACATACAGAGAAAAATGACAGTCAGTAAAAAAATAACCAAAATTACCAACAAAAAATCTATGTGGAAAAATGTAAGTGGATGGTTCTCACATAAAGATAGAAGCAATGGTAAGAAGCCAGCACATCGCATAATTGGTGAAAACGAAAAATATATGCGCCGTATGCGTGATCTCGTCGCAAAATTAGTGCGTCAAAACATGCGGCAACCTATTGATATGCAAAAAATCGATCAAGAATTGCCAGACGATTTTAATAATCCCAAAGATATCGACGAACTTTTGCAAAGACTCGAAAAACGAGGAATATCACTCAATAGAAAAAAAGATTTGCAAGCAAAAGATAAAGACAGCATCGTACGCTCTCATATTAAAGAAGAAAAAAGTATAGTTGCAAAAAAAAGTCAAGCAAAAGGCAAAAACAATACAGAGACAAATACAGAAGGTGAAAAAAGAGAAGGCTCTGCAGTAAAGGATAGCTCTGAAGCAAGCTATACCGACGATCCAGTTAGAATCTACTTGCGGGAAATGGGTGGTGTTGAACTACTATCCCGTGAAGGCGAAGTCGCAATCGCTAAACGAATCGAGGCAGGAAATCGTGCTGTCATCCGCGCCCTATGTTCGTGTCCGTTGGCTCTACGTGCATTGCAAGTATGGCATGATGAACTCGATCAAGGGAGCCGAGTTTTGCGAGAAATCATCGATCTAGAAAAGACTTGGAACGAAGTCAACAATAAAAATACAAGTGTGAACTCACAGGCAGAAGATCAAGAAAACGCAGAAATAAACCATGAAAACGAACTCTCGCAAAGTAAAGACGAAGAGCAGGGCGACGAAAAAGATGAGGATGAAAACGCTCATGCCTCTAACAGTGACACCGAGGGAGTCGAGGGAAAGGAAGACGAAGCGCGCGAAGATGAACTCGCTCCACCCGTAAGTGCAATGGAGCAATCGCTAAAGCAGCAGTCCGTAGAAAAATTCCTTGCTATCGGGAAATACTACATACGCTTCGAAAAATTGCAGAGTAAACGTTTGCAACACTTGCAGCGTAGCGAGGCAATACCCACAGCACTCGCAGCTTCGCACAAAGCTTTGAAGGACGACATCATATCAGAAATGACACTGTTGAATCTTCACGTACTACGCCGAGAAGAGATAATAGAAACAGTGCGAGCATACCATCAAAAAATATCAAAACTAGAAATGCAGATCGTCGGATTCGCAAGACGTGCGCGTATCCCAATCACCGAATTCCGCAAGGCATATGTCGGGAATGAAATCGCCGACGGCTGGCTACAAAAAAATCACAAAAATAGCAAAGAGTGGCAGCTATTCGTCGAACAATACGGTGATAAAATAGAGCCGTTGCGAGATCAAATGCGCGAGTTAGCAGAAATAACACTGATGCCTATTGACGAGCTGAACGCACTGCATAACGAGATAAGGCGTGCAGAAAGAGTCGCGGGTGAAGCCAAGCAGGAAATGATCGAGGCAAACTTGCGCCTAGTAATTTCTATCGCTAAAAAATACACAAACCGCGGTTTGCAATTCCTAGACCTGATACAAGAAGGGAATATCGGATTGATGAAGGCAGTCGATAAGTTCGAGTATAGACGTGGTTATAAATTCTCGACATACGCAACTTGGTGGATAAGGCAAGCTATTACGCGCTCGATTGCCGACCAAGCGCGCACAATACGCATACCCGTGCATATGATCGAAACTATCAACAAATTGTTACGCACCTCACGCCAGATGCTACACGAGATCGGGCGCGAGCCAACGCCGGAAGAACTAGCAGAAAAACTGCACATGCCGCTTGAGCGCGTGCGCAAGGTTATGAAAATCGCAAAAGAACCTATCTCACTCGAAACGCCAGTCGGTGACGAGGAGGATAGCTCGATCGGCGATTTCATCGAGGATGTGAATGCTCTGCTACCGACCGACGCAGCCATACAGAGCAACCTGCGTGCGACTACTACGAAAATCCTCTCGTCGCTAACGCCACGCGAGGAACGTGTTTTGCGCATGCGTTTCGGTATCGGCAATAACAGCGACCATACGCTGGAGGAAGTCGGGCAACAGTTCTCGGTCACCCGCGAGCGTATCAGGCAGATTGAGGCGAAGGCTCTACGCAAGCTGAAGCATCCTACGCGCTCGCGCAAGCTGAAAAGCTTCCTCGATCAGTAGCGCGCACTCGTGCGGCGTGCTAGTATGCGCCGAGCTCATAGTATAAGGGCCTGTAGCTCAATTTGGTTAGAGCAAACCGCTCATAACGGTTAGGTTCTAGGTTCAAGTCCTAGCAGGCCCATTCTTTCAATTGTTTGAGCTACTCTCCGTTTCTGAACATTAAAGAATTTGATGGAATGGTTGCATTTATCAATAGTTTGATGCTCAATATTTATTGAAAGATAATAGATAAGTCTGTGGGGTAAATCTGAATGGTTAAAGTATTAAGTTTTGATGAAGCGCTTGAAAAATCACAAGAAACAACAAGAAATTTACTGCTTGGTAATGGCTTTAGCCTAGCTTACGACAAAGAATTGTTTCACTACGATTCTCTTTATGATAGAGCAAAATCGAAAATTGAATCAGTGCCTCCATCTTTGAGTAGTTTGTTTGATGAATACGGTTGCGATTTTGAAATTATCATTAAAATGCTACAGCAAGCTAGCAAGGTGGTCGAATTGTATAAAGATAGTGGAGGCGAATTATCTAGGAGCATATCGTCACGTGCGGAAATTATAAAAGCAGTTCTTATAGAGACTATCATTGAACAAAACCCTGAAACCGTTAATTTGGTCATAAAAGAGAAACTTCTTGCTTGTATAGACTTCCTTTCACACTTCCTTAAATCTTGGAGCAAGGATGGTGATGATAAAAATTACCGTAACAGAAAAGCAGGTAATGTTTTTACCTTTAATTATGATCTTATGCTCTATTGGACATTGATGCAGGCACACTATGATGGAAATGTGAATGATGCAGCTGACAATCTTATATTTCTTGATACAAATGATGGATTTGGTAGAGATCCATCAGGAAGCGAAAAAATTCTTTGGTTGTTGGGCGGAAATTCTCAAGGAGAGCAAAGAGTTTTCTATTTACACGGCGCACTACATTTATACAGCCATGGACATGAAGTAGAAAAACTTAAATGGAGTAGTAAGAATGGTGCACTGCTAGAGCAGGCAAAAGAACGTATAAATAATAATAGCTTTCCTGTATTTGTTGCAGAAGGTAACAGTCCAGCTAAATTAAAAAAGATAAAAAGTAATGAATATTTGGATAGCTCGTATAATAAATTCATTGCTTGTGTAAAAAAAGAGGAACATTCTTTATTCGTCCATGGTCACTCTTTTTCAGAGAATGATGATCATGTTATTGAACGAATTGCTTTCGGTTGTCTTCCTTATCTTTATATAAGTATTTATGGTGATCCTGAATCAGATGACAATAAACGTATCATTGCAAAGGCGAATAGTCTAGCAGAAACAAGGACAAGAGAGAGACGAGAATTCGGCGCCCCTCGACCTCTGAAAGTGCGTTTTTACGATGCGGAAAGTGCAAAAGTATGGGGTTAGTCTAAAAAGCAAGCAAAACTGATGGTAGGGGGTGCGAGCACCTGCTATCGGAAAAGGAGACGGATTGGTAATTTCTTGTGCTATCAACTACTATTGTATTTGCTCTTCGGTGATTACTTTTTTGGTCTTTCTTTGTATCTACTCCATTCTTTATCCCTTGATATTGCGAGGGTCGTTGCCGTGGCTATCCTTCTCCCTAATAGTTCCGTCTTTGCGGTGAATAAATAACTCGGAGCCTTCCTTTCGGCTCTGTTCGCGAGCAGAATCTATAGCATCCTTCTGCCTCTTGTGCACACTGGTAGGCTTATCAGCTCCACCTCTCTTATTTGCCCAGCCATCCTTATGTGGCACAACATGGCGTGTCTTGCCTGCCATTGTAATACCTCCCTACATCGCCAAAACTAATTCTATCCTTGGATAGTAAAAAGCATAGGTGAGAAACTGTGTCAATAACTTTTTATTTATGCAACTAAAAACACAGGCGCGGAGAGCGAGGGCTCAGGAGACCAGAAGCCTCGCTATGCCATCGCTGTCGAGAGAGAAGAAAATGTGGGAGTGGGCAACGGAGGGTGGGGGAATTGAACCCCCGCTACCCGATAAGGGTAGACGGATTAGCAATCCGTTGCATTACCACTCTGCCAACCCTCCGTGCAAGATACAAACATAAACATAAAGAGTAGCAATTACTAGCCCGTCAACAACGTCTAATATAATAATGCGTGAGGCAAATTCTATTTCCACGCATAACCCATTACCGCGCACGAAGAGGTATCAATAATAACCAATTCACAGCGCGCACAAAACAGTCTAGCATGCTCTTTATGCCTAGTCTCCATTCTACTGTCTCTGTTCCATCTAGCCAGACGCCCACTAGTTCTGCTTCTACTAATAGTTTGCTCGAAGCACTACCGATATTCGCGCAAGCGCAGCATCCACCAGATAAAGTAATACTCGCGCGAGTAGACCTAAACATACCGTTAGCAACAAACAGCGACTCCGCGATAGCCGAACCTCTGAGCTATGCACGAATCGATGCCGTACGATCGCTAATAGAACTAGCCTCGCCGAATCCACTAGTGTTGTGCTCGCATCTCGGACGACCTAAAGGCACTGTTAAACCCGAACTCTCGTTGCAACGCCTAATCCCACACCTTGAAAAGCGGTGGCAGAGAAAAGTTATTTTCCTCGGCGATAGCCAGAAGGACGGCGCACTCGAAGCCGAAGCATTGGCTAGTCTGAAAATTCAGCCAGAAAACAAGACCACAAAAGCACCCGCAAAAGCAGCTATAGGCTTGTTCGAAAACTTGCGTTTCCACAAAGGTGAAGAGCAAAACGATCAAACTTTCGCCGCTAAACTCGCCGCAAAAGCCGATATCTATATCAACGACGCATTCTCTATATGCCACCGCAAGCACGCATCAACTTGTGCCATAACAAAGCTGCTACCAGCATACGCAGGTTGCGAACTCGTGCGCGAACTCGCAATGCTACTACCGCTAATCGCAGAAAACGCTACGCCGACACACGAAAATAACATAGCAATACTCGGTGGCAGCAAAGTGTCAACAAAAATAGATCTCTTGCGGTTCTTGATACAGCGTTGCTCAACAATATGTTTAGGCGGAAATATGGCAAATTGCTTCCTCGCAGCTCGTGGTTTGATCGATACTACTGCTTTCAGCGCATGTGAGATAAAAAGCGCGCGTGAAATAGACGCAATCGTATATTCCAACAAATCATCAAACGAATCCTCAGGCGGAGCATTGGCATCATCGTGCAATATACTGTTGCCGTGCGATGTTGCGCTCGCGCCTGACTGTAGTAAAAATTTATCTCAAAAAGAAAATACGCGCGAAGAGGTAGTAGTGCAAAATGCCAAAGGCTCATCCAAGCACTCACTATGGGACATCGGTGAGCGAAGCTGCTATGCCATCGAAAGCGTTCTAGAGCAAGTAAGCAAAAAAGCAATAGGTAGTACGCGCGTTATCGTGAATGGTCCGTTGGGTGTTTTCGAAAAACCACCGTACGACCGCTCGACTTTGCGCATAATGCGTTTTTTGGCAAAAATGACAAAGCAGGGTCTAGTGCGCACAATCTGTGGTGGTGGTGATACTATTGCAATTCTTGAGCGCGCAGGAGTCGTCGATGATTTTACGCATGTATCCCTAGGAGGCGGCGCGTTTCTGGAACTATTGACCGCAAAAGAACTACCTTCCTTGCGAGCTTTGCGCCTAAGTAAACAAAAAAGCGCGGCTAGCATAGATACGCATGGCTAATCCGAGCATAATCGAAGCAGTTCACACTTGTATGCGCTCGGCTTTTGCAAAAGGTGAATCTTGCGTTTTGCCTTATTTTCATACAATGGAGAGAGGTAGCACTCTCCAAGTGCAGACGAAAAGCGACGACTCGCCTATGACGTGCGCTGATATAGAAACTGAAGCTGCTCTACGCACCGAAATCAACAACTCATTTCCAGAAGACTCCATACTAGGCGAAGAAATGGGCATGACGCATGGCGAAAATACTAAACAGCTTAAAATTAAAAACGCTAAAGCGGCAATGTGGGTGATCGACCCAATCGATGGAACAAAAGCATTCATAGCAGGATATCCTCTATTCGGAATATTGCTCGCGCGTATAGACGAAGACGGGTCTCTGCAAGCAAGCGGCGTTAGCATGCCCGCTCTTGGGTGCCGAAGATTCTTCGCAGCTCAGAACGCAGAGGTTTGGGAGGAAGATGCCAAAGGAAATAAATTACGACAGTTGCAAACTAGCCATTGCGAAAATTTAACGCAGGCGCGTATCGTTATAGGAGAGGCTGAAAGGACGCTACAAGGAGAACCGGAGGTCGTTCGCGCGCTTACCTCCGAAGTCGCTAGTGTACGCTACGAGCACGACTGCTACATGTACGTGCGTTTGGCAGCAGGTGGTATAGACTTGCTACTAGAAAGCGGGTTGCAAGCATACGATTTCATGCCTCTAGTGCTTATCGTCGAGAGAGCGGGTGGGGTAATAAGCGATTGGCATGGCGAGCCTCTAACCATAAAATCACAAGGATATGTGCTCGCAAGCGCAAGTCAGAACCTACACAAACAAGCTCTCGCGCAAATTCATAAAATTTATTAGATATGGGGCAAGGAATGATAAAAGACGAAAGCGATCTATCAAGCATCAAGTTACCTAGTGTGTCAAATTTTCGGCTAGATGGCTTGCGGGCTTTAGTAACAGGCGCATCACGCGGATTGGGGTTAGGGGCTAGTCTAGCACTCGCGCACGCAGGGGCGCGAGTTTGCATGCTCGCGCGAAATCGACAAAATCTCGAAGAGGCTGCGCGTATGCTCGAAGGTAAAGGGTACAAGGTAGAAATTCTCGTAGCCGATGTGCAAGATAAGAAAAAAATTGACGAACTACTGCTTGCCGAAGAACCGTTCGATATACTGGTAAACAACGCAGGTACAAACCAACCGCAAGCATTCCTAGAAGTCGAGGAAAAAGTCTATGATCAGATCATAAATCTGAATCTGCGAGCAACATTCTTCCTATCGCAAACTATCGCTCGGCGTATGCAGGCGGAAGGTAGGCATGGGTCGATAATAAATATCACATCTCAGATGGGGCGTGTTGGTGGAGAACAACGTACCGCCTATTGCGCTTCAAAGCATGGGCTCGAAGGTTTGACAAAGGCGATGGCATTAGATTTGGCTATCTATGGAATCCGTGTCAACGCAATCGCCCCAACTTTCATCGAAACAGACTTGACGAAATCTTCGCTAACAGAAGGTAGTAGACGAGTGGCAATCATCGCGCGTATTCCTCTCGGCAGGCTAGGGAAGGTCGAGGATATTACAGGTGCCGTCGTATTTCTGGCTAGTAGCGCATCCGCGCTGATCACTGGCGAATCCATCGCTGTTGATGGTGGGTGGACAGCTGTTTAAGAAAATTATTATAAAACATCAATTGGCTTTTCTATACTTTCTTTATCTTACCTAGTGTCTTCACCTTTGTGCCTAGTTTAACACGATAAGTAGGTCGCCAGCCTCTACTGTATCATCTTCCGATACTAGAATTTCTTTGACGGTAGCCCCATCTTTAATATTATTGCTGGCTTTGACGATAGTCTCTATCTTCATTGCCTCGAGCGCAAGCAGATCATCGCCTGCCTTGATTTTTGCACCAATCTTCGTAATAACCTTAGCAACAACTCCTCGCATAAGCGCACCAATATGTTGGGGGTTGTCTATCTGCGTTTTGCGCCGTGTCTCGCCAAGGTTGACAGAGCGGTCGTCTATCAAAATAACTCGAGTTTGCCCGTTTAGTTCAAAAAAGATATTAATCTGTCCATGTTTGTTCGCTGCTCCAAGTGCTTGGCAGGCTATCTCGAGAGTCTTGCCTTGCTCAATTTCGACGGAAATCGAATGACCTGGTTTAAGACCGTAAAAATATGCTGCAGTAGGTAGAGTCTCAACAGGACCGAAACGTTCGCGCGAGCGCATAAAATTTAAGAAAATCTCCGGATACATGATGTAGCTTGCAAGCTGGCTATCGTTTAGATGTCGGCCAGCTAAAACCGAGCCCAAAGACTGTGTAGCTTCCTCGCGTTTCTTTTCCATATCGTAGGATGCTAGTTTCGCACTCGCGCGCTCACCTGTACGCAATCGATATTTGTTTTCAGTAGCCTTCTTATCTCGCAAAACGCGTTCGACTACACCTTGTGGAAAGCCATCAGATTTACCATATGGCCAGCCAAGTCCTCCTTGCAGCATATCAACTAACGAGTCGGGAAACACAAACCCAGAGTCTTCGGCAAAGGCTTGTTCGACACTAATACCGCGTGCGGCTACCATTAGTGCTACGTCTCCTACTACCTTGGAAGATGGCGTTACTTTAACTATATCACCTAGCAAAAGATTCGTATCCTTGTAGGCTTGTGCTATTCGTAGCCACTTGTCGCCTAGACCTAACGCGTAGGCTTGCTCCTTCAAGTTACTGAATTGCCCCCCCGGCATTTCGTGTTGGTACACTTCAGAAGCACTAGAGCGTTGCTCACTTTCAAACGAACGGTATAGTAGGCGAACCTGCTCCCAGTATAGCGATAGGGCGCGTACCGCATCTAAATCTATCGCATTGTCACGCGGCTTGTCGTTTTTGCGCGTGCTAGCGCGGTCATTCAGAGCTGCGACTAACGAGCCAAGGCAAGGCTGCGATGTTGTGCCAGATAAAGAATCGATCGCTGCATCGAAGGCATCAACGCCTGCCTCAACAGCTGCCAAAATACTTGCTGCTCCCAAACCAGATGTATCGTGGGTGTGGAGGTGAAGTGGAATCGAAACGCTGTCTTTCAAAGCTGTTATCAGTGCACTTGCGCTCGCTGGGCGAAGAAGACCTGCCATGTCTTTGATAGCTAGGATGTGGATACCCGTTTTTTCTAGCTCTTTTGCTAAAGACACATAGTAGTCGAGTCCATAGTCGCGGCTATCATCGAATAGGTCGCCACTATAGCAGATAGCCCCTTCAACTATCTTGCCTGTGGCACCTGCAGCGTCTATTGCAACGCGCATATTTTCAACCCAGTTAAGGCAATCAAAAATACGAAACAAGTCAACGCCTTCGCTTGCTGCTTGTTTGATAAAGAATTGCACTGCATTGTCGGGGTAATTCTTGTAGCCAACCGCGTTCGCTCCGCGCAGTAACATCTGTAATAACAAGTTAGGTATACGCTCGCGTAAACCTCGTAGTCTTTGCCAAGGGTCCTCGTTCAGGAAGCGCATGGCAACGTCGAAGGTTGCTCCGCCCCAGCATTCAAGCGACAGCAGTTGCGGTAAGGTATAAGCATAGCTATCAGCCGCGCGTAAAATGTCGTAACTACGAAGACGAGTTGCTAGTAGCGATTGGTGGGCATCGCGCATGGTCGTATCGGTTATCAAAGGTTCGTCTTGTGCCTTCAGCCAGCTCGCAAAGCCTTTCGCGCCTAGTGCGTCTAGACGTTGTTTGCTTCCAGCAGGTGGTGTCTGTTTACTAGAAGACGAAAACAGCGGCGAGTAAGGCGGTGCTATCGTCTCCAAATTTATATCTTTGCCTATGCTGTTCGGTGTGGGGGCACGCAAACCAGGATAACCATTTACCGTAACATCCGCTAAGTATCGTAATACTCGTGTGCCGCGGTCCTTACGGCGAATCTGCTGAAATAACTCTGGCGTTTGATCAATGAAGCGAGTTGTATACTCAAAGTTAGAAAATTTAGGGTGACGCACTACGTTTTCTAAGAATGGTAGGTTCGTTGTCAAGCCCCTGATACGAAATTCGCGCAATGCCCGTCCCATGCGCATAACAGCTTCGTCAACGCTTGGTGCCCAAACAGTTATCTTTTCTAATAGTGGGTCATAGTCCGCCGATATAACTGCGCCAGCATAGGCGTTGCCGCCATCTAACCTGATGCCGAAACCTGTCGCAGAGCGATAGGCTGTTATACGACCGTAGTCTGGAACGAAGTTGTTGATCGGGTCTTCTGTTGTGATACGACATTGTAGCGCGTGTCCGTTGCAGATTATCTCCTCTTGACGAGGTAAAACATCGGCGATGCTTTTACCTTCCGCCAATGCTAACTGCGCCTTGACGATATCGATGCCCGTTATTTGCTCCGTGATCGTATGCTCAACCTGTATGCGCGGGTTTACTTCGATAAAATGTAAGCTGTTTCGTTCTGAATCGAGTAAAAACTCAACCGTGCCAGCTCCTCGATAGTTAGTAGCTCGCGCTAGCATAAGCGCATAGTTCGTAGCTTGTTCGCGCTGTTCGTTGCTTAGGTATGGGGCTGGTGCTCGCTCGACTATTTTTTGGTTGCGCCGTTGTACAGAGCAATCGCGTTCAAATAGGTGGATAGCTCCACCTTGCCCATCTCCGAGAATTTGTATTTCCAAATGACGAGCCTGCGTTATGTAACGTTCGAGGTATATCTCATCTCTTCCGAAAGCGTTTCTAGCCTCGCGTCGTGCCTGTTCGATTGCCGAAAGAAGTTCTTCCTTACTATTCACAACGCGCATTCCACGCCCCCCACCGCCCCAAGACGCCTTAATCATTAGTGGGTAGCCGAGACTCTCGCCTTCGCTAAATAACTCCGCTGTCTGCATCGTGTGGGCAAGTTCGAGACTCGCTGGTAGCACCGGAATACGCAAATCCTGCGCTATCTTGCGTGCCAATACCTTGTCGCCTAGCGCACGCATGGTCGAAGCGCTCGGACCGATAAAAGTTATCTTAGCCGCTTCGCAGGCCTCGGCAAAGTGCGGATTTTCAGATAGGAAACCATAGCCCGGATGTATTGCATCAACGCCTGCCATTAATGCGATGTCGATCGTATCCTCTATAGATAGGTACGCATCGATTGGCTTCTTGTTTGCTCCTACAAGGTAGGCTTCATCCGCCTTAAAACGATGCAGTGCAGTTCTATCTTCTTGCGAATATAGGGCCACCGTGCGCAGACCAAGCTCGCTGGCAGCTCGAAAAATACGAATCGCTATCTCTGAACGGTTGGCGGCTAGAAGTTTCTTCACAGTGGGGAATAGGATGCGATGAGCGTAGGATTATGTTTAATTTAAGTTGGATAAATGCAGTATGAATACCTCTGTGCCCTCTCAAAGAGTATAGTGCCTATCGTCTAAAACGGCTACACTCGTTGAGTATAATTCTAATTATCTATAAGGATTTGCAACAAAAATTATACTAATGTCTCTTCTTACAAGAGGTGAAATACATGGAATGCCTTCACACTATAGTGTGAGTAGCAGACAGCGAAAAAAACTTCGTTTTCTATTGCGACGAGTTGGGCTTGCGCGAGCTTTTACGCGTTGGTTTTCACTTTTTACTATTTTCTTGGATAGCACGTAGTAATGGTTGCGATAGTGGTACTGGTTGCTTGTTGTTTTCCGCTAGCTCGCGGCGGATGTTTGGATCACGTCTATCGATTTGAAGTTTTTGCAAAAAAAACGAATCCTTACTATTTATCTTGCCGTCCGCTAAATCAGCGTTTTGTTTGTTCGAAAAATTAGAAATACGTAACGATTCTTTGTCCGTTAGTGAGGCGGTCGGCTGTGATAGTTTATCCTGTCCGCCATCAAGGTTGTAGCGCGGTGGAAGCGAGAGCGGACGCAAGTGCGGCAACGATAGAGCTTCGCTTTCTTGGGCTACTAACACGCTTGAGTTCACTCCTTTTTTAGAACATCCCTCCAGAAGTAAAGGAGAAAATGGTACCATAAAGAATGCTAGTAGTAGCATGGTAGCATGGTTTTTTTTTGTAGATAACATCAGTTTTGCATACCAGATTTAGTTGTAGCGCGAGTGCGCGGATTGCAAAGTTCAGAGACTAGCCAAAATAACGCGCCACAAGTTATCGCAACATCGGCGATGTTAAACTTATACCAATGGTATGCGTAGGCGTAGGCGTCTATAAAGTCAAGCACACCTTCATAGTATATGCGGTCGTATAAATTGCCAAGTGCTCCGCCAACTATTAAACTTGCCCCAAGCGCCGCGAGAAGCGGGCGTTTGTCGAGCGCAAGCTTAACAAACAGCGCAACGACCAATAGCGAAAGTATAATTATCGATATCTGACTGTTGCTCCCTAGTCGTTCAAGAAAGCCGAAGGCGATGCCGCGGTTGAGTGATAGAGAAAAAGCTATACCGACCTCGCCTAGCTTCAGGTCTAACAGCTGCGGTGAGAAGGCGAGCGTGGCATCGGCACTCTGCCAAATAGCGAGAGTTTTTTCCATAGCCCACGACTTGCTCGCTCGGTCGAGTGCGAAGGCGAGAACACCGGGAAGCAGCAGCAGAAGTCTTTGTAATGCTAGCTGTCTAAGTGAGAAATTAATTTTAATACTCATTCCGTAACTACCTTGTAGCAACGCGTACATAGTTCGGGGTGCTCTTTTTGCTTTCCTACATCTGCGGTAAACTTCCAGCAACGCACGCATTTTTGCCAGTCGCTGATCTTCTCAACGCGGGGTTTCAAGTCGCTAGATTGCGATTCTCTGTCGAAAACTACATCGGATACGATAAAAACCTCGGCAAACACAGCTTCTTTTTCCGAATCTGCTATACTCAGCCTTTCTAGTCTTCTATTCCAAGTGTTAATGCTAGGGGAGGGGAATATAAGGCGTACCTCCAGCGACGAGCCAATCTGCTTGTCTTTACGCATCTCGTCTATCTCGCGGTTGATTATGCTATGCCAATCGGAGGTTGATAGAAACTCTTGCCAATCTTCCACCAATTTTTTATTTTGCCATCTCTGTGGAATCTTGGCGAATTCCTGTAGGTGTATCGAATCGTGTAATTTCGTCTCGTTAGCATCACCGCGTTTTTGCTGCAAGGCTTGGTAGGCTTCCTCTGCCGTGAAGCATAAAATCGGCGCTAGGCGTCTGGTGAGAAACTCGAACAACACCTCCATCACCGCTAAGCAATGTTGTCGTTTTGCGTCACCCTCGCCATCGCAATAGAGGCAGTCTTTGCGAACATCGAAATACCAGCTTGAAAGACTGCCATTACAAAAGTCATGCAAAACGTTGATGTAGGGCGTGAAGTTGTGCTTATCAATACAACCAGCAAGCTCTTCGTCTAGCCGTGAGAGCATAGCCAGTAGCACGCGTTCCAATATCGGTAGTTCTTGTAAGTTATCTGGTAAGGCTACGCGTCGCTCAGGCAGGTTGCCGAGAAGAAAGCGTAAGGTATTGCGAAAGCGACGGTATGTATCGGAGCAAGATTTTAGAATCTCTTCGCCGATGCGCAGGTCGCCCGTGTAGTAAGAGAAAGCGACCCACAGGCGCAAGATGTCCGGTCCGTGCTTTTTTAATACCTTATCTGGCGCGATGATGTTGCCGAGCGACTTAGACATCTTGCGTCCATTCTCATCCAGCACGAAGCCGTGTGTAAGCACCGATTTATACGGTGCCTTGCCCTTCGTGCCACAAGCCTGCAACAAAGACGAGTGGAACCAGCCACGGTGTTGGTCTGAACCTTCCAAGTACAGATCGGCGCAATCTATCCCCAAGCGTGGTTCTAGCACGAAGGCGTGTGTAGAGCCGGAGTCAAACCATACCTCGACTATGTCTTGGCATTGCTCGTAGTCGCAAGCCTTGTAAGGTTCCGGTAGAAAGTCTTGCGCTTCTCGCCTATACCAACTTCCCGCGCCCTCATTAGCAAAAATTTCGCTTACCCTATCGATTACACTTTGCTCGCGTAGCGGCTCGCCCGTTTGTTTATGTGTGAAAATAGGTAGCGGCACGCCCCAAAGTCGTTGACGCGAAACGCACCAATCGGGGCGCGAAGCTATCATATCGCGCAGGCGTTTTTTACCCTCTTTGGGAAAAAAATTCACACCCTCTATTTCCGCTAATGCCTTCTCGCGCAAAGTGTGGCTTTCACCATCGCCACGCCAATCCATACGGATAAACCACTGGCTCGTGTTGCGGAAGATGAGTGGCGTTTTGCTACGCCAAGAGTGTGGATAGTCGTGTGAATAATCATTTTTGCCTAACAACAGATTGGTTTGCGCTAAGGCTTTTAATACGCGCTCGTTCGCATCGCCCTTCTTGCCATGCTCGTCGTAGATGCGCGCACCTGCAAAGCCTGGGATTAGTTGCGTGTAGTAGCCATCCTCATCTACTGTATTCTCGCTCAGCAAGTCGTGTTCTTTGCCAAGCCGAAAGTCGTCCTCGCCGTGCGAGGGTGCTGTGTGCACGAAGCCTGTGCCTTGCTCGCGTGTGACATAATCCGCAGCGAGAAGTGGCACCTCGTAGCTATAGCCCTGAGCGATAGCAGGGTCGGGGTGGTAGGCGAGTGGATGACTCGCCTTTAGTTTTTTCTCTAGCAAATCTGTGCCAGAGAAATACTTCCCTCTATGTATCCAGTTGCGCGCCAAGCTTTTGTTTATTAGGCAACCATCTTCAATCAGGAATTTTTGCCCGCTGTTCTCATCTTGTGCGAGGCAGTATGTGAAACCCTTGTTGAAAGCGATCGCGCGGTTGGCGGGTATCGTCCATGGAGTCGTAGTCCATATAAGAATCGATGTATCTGTTGCCAAACCTAGATTCTCGCAAGAATCATCGCTCAATGGAAAGGCTACGAATATTGCTTGCGAGGTCTGCTTGTGATATTCAACCTCAGCGTCGGCTAGCGCGGTTTTTTCGGCTATCGACCACAGCACCGGTCGCGCATTTTGGCTCAAGTTGCCGCTTAACAAAAATTTGCCAATCTCAGAGACGATACGTGCCTCGCTTTTGTAATCCATCGTCAAGTATGGGTTTTGCCAATCGCCAAGCAATCCCAGTGCTTGGAATTGTTCTCTCTGCTTTTCTATCCATCCCTTCGCAAAACTTCGGCATTCTTTGCGAAAATCAGAAATCGATACATCATCCTTACTCTTGCCCTGCGCACGATAGTTCTCCTCGACCTTCCATTCGATCGGCAGACCATGGCAATCCCAACCTGGAATGTAGTGCGCATCAAAACCATTCATTTGGCGCGAGCGATTAATGATGTCTTTCAGTATCTTATTTAGCGCGTGCCCCATGTGCAAGTCGCCGTTCGCATACGGAGGTCCATCGTGTAGAATAAAAGTATCCTTCTTGTCCGCTGATTGTTCGCGCAACTTATCCCAGAGGTTGAATTCTTCCCATCTCTTTATAAAATCCTTGCTCCGCTCTGCCATGCCAGCGCGTAGAGAAAATGTCGTTTTTGGTAGGAGTACTGGATAAGAAGCTGGTTTTGTTTCGTCTTTCACTAGTCTTTAGGGGTGTTTCGAAGGATGTTGTATTTTTTCTTTTTGTGCTTATACGACTGTAAAATAACGGTACAAAAATAACTTGACAAGGATTCACTTGAGTGCATAAAGGCGCAAGTAGAATATAGTTTTAGTTGTGAGGACAATCATGCCATCTAAACACCAATCGCATACAAAGCATAGAACTCCACCAGTAAGCGTTCGCTGGAGTAAGCTCGACCTGCGTCCCTTCCTGCGCATGATAACAGTCGTTAGACTACCAGAAGTCTATCAAAATTCGTGGACGCTATTATTCGGATTCTTGATGTTGATGATGGGAAATGGAATACAAGGTAGCCTGATCGCAATTAGGGCAGGGCAAGAGGAGTTCTCGGATATTACAAGTGGGTTTGTCATCGCTGCATACTATATTGGAATGCTGTTTGGGGGAATGCTGACGCAGGGTTTTGTCGAAAGAACAGGACATGTGCGAGTCTTCGGTGCAATGGCATCCGTTGCCTCTGCTGCTATTTTGTTATTTTTCATTTGGGTTGAGCCGGTAAGCTGGTTCGTACTGCGTATGGTTGTAGGTTTTTGCTATACAGGTTTGTATATCGTCGCCGAAAGTTGGTTGAACGAAAGTGTGTCAAACGAGTTCCGTGGACGATTACTTGCTAGCTATTGGTTCGTCCATTACATAGGTTTTTCAATCGGGCAGCTACTGTTGAATGTCGCTCCATTAGATTCAGCAACTTTGTTCATACTTGTCTCGGTCCTGTTATCAAGTGCAATTGTGCCGATGATGATGAGCATTCGTCCATCCCCGCGCATACCAGATAGAATCAGTTTTGGAATTCGTGCGCTATACAAAGTATCGCCGTTCGGGACGGTGGCAGTGCCGTTGATATCTGGTACCCATACCGCATTCTTCGCCATGGGGGGATATTTTGGGGTGAAGGCGGCTCTATCGGTCGGAGAAATATCCGTGATGTTGTTTGCGTTGATCGTAGCCGGTGCAATATTTCAATGGCCCATCGGGTATATTTCCGATAAAGTAGATAGGCGCTCGGTTATACTTTACATAGCAACTAGTGTGAGTTTCATCTCTGCTTTATCATTTATCCTCTTCGATAAAAATACTCCATTAATCACGATAACGCTTTTTGCTATCGCCGGCGCAATATCTTTGCCTATTTACGGAAATTGTGTCGCGCACATCAATGACTTAGCCCCGAAAGGACAATCAGTTGCGATAAGCGGGCGGATATACCTATTATCAGCTATTGGCTGCATGATATCGCCACTACTAACTGCCGTATGCATACAGACCGTAGGTGCAAATGGCTTCTTTGTGTTTACCGCTTGTGCGCATGCAACTATTGCTGTTTTTACAGTATACCGATTGCATATCCGCGGCGCGCAGATGCACGAACGAGGTGGACTCCTACCGATAATATCTTCGCGCATTGGAGTGGCAATCTCGCAACAAACAGCTTATTCGCGTTTCAGGGAACAGCTGCGTAGCAGGAAGGAAGCAAGGCAAGCAGTAATTGCGTCTTCACAAAAAAAAGTCACTCCAGCTGAAGAAGAAATCTAGTAGTAAAAAACAGTATCCTCGCATATTCAGCGGCAAACCTTTATCAGCAAATTAATGCTAACAAATACGGTTACATCTAATAAGGTTACACCTAAAACACAAAATTAAAATATGAAACTAACCAGCAACTTGGCATACTATGCCAAGAATTTATCTATGTGCGTAAATAAGGTCTTCGCTTTATTTTTTTCAGCATATAAGAGTATTTTGTCTTACTTCCTCTCTCTCGCGCGCTCGCGCTATGCGAAGTTTTGGATTCTATTGTTTTCATACCTTGAGGCTATCTTCTTTCCGATTCCACCAGATGCTTTCTTAATAGCACGCGGGATAGCAAAGAGTGAAGGAATCTTGAGACTCGCTTTGTTGGTTACTGTGTTCTCTGTGCTGGGCGGAGCAACGAGCTATATACTTGGTGCCTGGTTCTTCAACAGCTTTGGCCTAGAGATGCTAAATATGTTTGGGCTGCAGCAAGTATTCGATAAAATAGTGCTACAATTGTCCGCAGATGTAGCGTTTTGGACAAACTTTATATTCGGATTTACCATCCTTCCTTTCAAGATGATAGCCTTGGCTAGTGGCTTCGTATCCGTTCCTATAACTACATTCCTGCTCGCCGCCGTGTGCGCCCGCGGGGCGCGAATGATAATAATAGCACTGCTACTAAAAATCTACGGCTCGCGTCTGCGATCTTGGTTGGATAGCCGACAGGCATTCGTCTTGTCTATGCTACTAGCCTGTCTGTGCTTACTAGTATTAGTGCTATATGTATCCGTTTAAAAAAAACTCACTTACTATTGCCGACTGTTTGCTCATCTGTGCATTGCTTTCGCTAGCTTTGTTGACTACTGCCTATGCACTGCAATACCTTTTCGGATACAAGCCATGCGAACTATGCTTGCAACAACGCGCCTTCTGGTGGATATTACTGGCTATATGTACTATAGCGCAGCTGATGCGCTCAAGCGTTGCGCTGTATTTTATCGCTTGCGCTTGTTCTTTGCTTATGTTGGCAAGTGCTTGTTTAGCCATATACCACGCAGGCGGCGAGCGTGGGTGGTGGAGTTTGGCACTATTCTGCAAAGGATTAGAAATTCAACCGAACCTGACAGTGCAAGAGCTACATGACTTGCTACTTACGCAAGATGTGGTAACTTGTAACAAGCCATCTCTACGTCTGCTAGGCTTGTCTCTTGCAGAGTATAATGTTCTTTTTTCGCTCTCGTTGGCAGTTCTTTTAGCAACTAAACTGTGGTCTAAATGCAACAGATAGACAACATTACATTACCGTCCGCTAAGCCTCCATCGCTAGATGCAGAGGATGCCGCCTTGTTTTTGCCTGGCGACCTTCCCCCGCGCAAGCGCCTTGAGCGTATGATACGGGTAGATCAAGCAGGCGAACACGGAGCAGTGCGAATCTATAGCGGGCAGAAGGCAATCTTGAAAGATGGAGAAATAGGAGACCTGATAACGCATATGGCAGAGCAGGAGCAGATACATTATCAAACCTTTAATGATCTATTGTGCGAGAGAAAAATTCGTCCTTCATTACTCGCACCGTTTTGGCATCGAATCGGATATGCTCTGGGATACGGTAGCGCCTTATTGGGAGTGAGTGGTGCAATGGCTTGCACTGTCGCTGTCGAGGAGGTAATCGATGCGCACTACGCACATCAACTCGTATGGTTGCGGAGGTTCCGTGAAGAAGAAGACTTGCTCGATACGATCGAGCGCTTTCAAGCCGAAGAAGCAGAGCATCGCGAAATTGGCTTGATAAACGAAGCTGAAGCAGCTCCTGCATATACGTTACTAACGTGCGTTATCAAAAAACTCTCGCGTTTGGCGATTATTATTGCCGAGCGTGTATGAGGTGTAAACAGTGACAAAAAATAACTTGGCTTGTAAAGGAAAATTGATATGGCTAAAACAAATACTTCTAAAGATAAAAAAATAAGATCATGACTAAAATTATAACTAAATTCACGATGGTTACTTTCGCTATCTTTTTTCTTGTTGCTGGTAATTTATGCCTATCTTCGCAAAAAGCACTAGCCGCCAACAGCTCAAGCACGACCAAAGGTGGAGGTAAAAAACTCTATGAGATCGCTTTTGCTAAAATTAAAAAAGGGAAATACATCTCGGCTATCGAAGACTTGAAAAAAGCTTTGAAAACGAACGAAAAAAACGCCGACCTTTGGAGCCTTTATGGGTTTGCTGCACGTAAGGCTGGCTCTTACGATCTAGCTGAGAAAGCATACGAGCGTGCATTGTCGTTGGACCCAAAGCATCTAGCTGCTCTAGAGTACAGCGGCGAGCTGTACTTAGAAATGTCAAAACCTGAACTAGTGCAGGAACGCTTGGAGCGTTTGAACAAGCTGTGCCCGCAGGGATGTAGAGAACTTAGTCTGTTAAAAAAAGCTATCATAGGGCAGGGAAACGACGGTACGCACAAGGTTGTAGAGCCCAATTGGTAGGAACGCAGAATAAAAACAGTGGATAACTATCATGAGAAATAGTGCTTATGGATGATTTCCTAGACTTCGAAGAGCCAATTATGGCACTCGAGAGCAAACTCGAAGAACTACGACATCTGAGCGATGGAGGAGGTTTGAACATCGTCGACGAAATCGCACGCTTGCAAAGCAAAATCGAACGCCAGTTAAAGAGTATTTATGCAAAACTTACTCCGTGGCAGAAGGTACAGGTCGCGCGTCATCCGCAAAGGCCACATTTCCTTGACTATATGTCATCGATGGTTGACGACTTCGTAACTATCAGCGGTGATCGGGCTTTTGCTGATGATGAGGCGATAATCGGCGGTTTGGGGTCTCTGGCAGGACGCAGTTGTGTTTTCATCGGTATGGAAAAGGGAAGAACCGTCAATACAAGGCTGAAGCACAACTTCGGTATGGCGCGACCAGAAGGATATCGCAAGGCGATACGACTGATGCGCTTGGCTGAAAAGTTCTCGTTACCCGTAATAACCTTAATTGATACGCCAGGGGCATACCCAGGAGTCGGTTCAGAAGAAAGAGGACAAGCCGAAGCTATCGCGCGCGCCTTGAGCACAGGGTTAGAAATCCGCACTGCTTTCATAACCGTCATTATTGGTGAGGGAGGATCGGGAGGCGCAATAGCACTTGCTAGTGCCGATCGCGTGTTGATACTAAATAACTCCGTATATTCACTAATCAGCCCAGAGGGCTGCGCGACAATACTATGGCGCGATACTACGCGAGCAACACAAGCAGCCGAAGCATTGCGCCTAACTGCACAAGACCTGATTGAGTTGAAAATTGTCGATAGGGTTATCGAAGAACCGCTGGGAGGGGCTCATCGAAAACCAGACGAAATGGCAGAAATATTAAAAAAAGTTTTAAATGAAGAATTAAAAAATCTAAAAGAAAGCGACGGGCGAATACTCGTTGAAAAACGTCATGAAAAATACTTGGCAATCGGTTCCGCAAGTCATCTGTAGTCATAAATGGCAAATAATAACAGATCAAAAATTGACGATATATGTGTGCAGGAAAGCATTATAGAGCCAGAACAAAAACAGGATGCAAGCAGTGTAGAAAAACTATACGACTTGAACTTTAGAGGTGCTACGCGCTGGAGGCGTCCGATATATCAACTGCGTACAAACACGCCACCAGTAGGAGACCTATGCTATGTGATACGGTGGTGCAAGGAGCAAGGAGGGGAACAACAAATCATAGCAGCCTTAAGATTTTGGCAAGTACGTATCCTTTCACAAGAAAAGCAGAGTACATACGACTATAACATAAATCGGGATGGTACTAAAGATGCGTTGCTGTTCGGACCTCTTGCCGTAGATTGCGAAATGCAAGGGTTGGGACTAGGGAAAAAACTTGTCCAGCGTGGCATTGAAGATGCGCGACGTCTGCAGCACGGCGGAATCTTGATATCAGGCGCAAGCGCATATTACCGCCCCTTCGGGTTCAAGGCCGCGTGCGTTGCCAATATTGCAATGCCGCAGCCATCGCCAGGACATGTGCTAATGGGGTTGGAGTTAAAGCCCAATTACCTCAGCAGCGCGAAGGGAAAGGTTTTTGCCGAAAAAATAGAAGTAGGGTGAAAATACGGTGCGTTGGCAAGATGAAGGGCTTTTGCTATCAATCACTCGCCATGGTGAAGGGTCGGCTCGTCTGACAATTCTTACGAGCGAGCATGGGTTGTGTAATGGGCTTGCTCGAGCACTCAAAACTGGCAAGTCATCAGCATCTTTCCCGCCATTAGGAACTAAGCTTGCTGTAGGATGGTCAGCACGGCTCGATAGTCATTTAGGATATTTTCAAATCGAAAGCTTAAAGGCGCAAGCAGCGAAACTTTTTGATTTTCCTCATGCTTTACTTGCGCTGCAATCGCTGTGCGCATTATGTGAAACCGCTATGCCTGAACGCGAGCCGTGCAGGGAATTCTATAACGATGTGATAGCTGTGAGTGAATGCATAGACCGTAGCGAAAAATGGTTCGGCAAGTACTTGCGCTGGGAAAGTAGACTGCTCGCTATCTGTGGTTTCGGCTTGGATTTATCACGCTGCTGCACAACCGGTAGCAGTACGGGGTTGTTATTCTTATCTCCTCGCACAGGGCGCGCCATCAGCGTCAAAGCACTAGAAAATCCACAAGTAGCTCCCTATCGATCTAGATTACTCTCCTTGCCACCAGTGTTGTTGGAAAACGCGAGCGAGGATAGCATCGAGTGCATGTCACCGCAAGATTGGTACGACGGATTACGCGTGCTTAGCTTTTTTCTAAACAAGTTTATATCACCGATGCCACCTGCACGTCTGCAACTTCTGGCGGCGGCGCAACATTGCTACCCCCGCCCAAAACAAGTAATCAACGGTGTAGCCAAGCGGCAATTTGACGAAAAATAGCACTCAGAAGTAGGCAAATGCCACCAACTACCGCCATGCCCTTCCAAGCTGGCATCAACAGTACCGGTACAAAAGCGATCTCCCATAGCGCTGGGCTAATATAACGCTGTACTATAGATTGAGTTAAATTCAAACCTTTAGGTAGGTGAGAAAACCACAACTCGCCAAGAGGTACGCCCATGTCGAGACCGCTGAGGTAAATTAATCCTTCAAGTCCAAAAATCGCTAAACAAGCGACAACTAAAACCAAGGCTATAAGATCGAGAATAATACGAATGATAAACATGTTAATCGTCTCCGAGAAATTTTTTGTTAAGAATGCTTGCTTTCTTTACAGTTTCCATACTGAAGGTAGACACCCAGATGTAAATTACTTCGCGCAAATCATTGAAGCAAATTACTAGCAAACTTCTATCTATGATTGCGCATGTCATAAGCAGAATGTTAGAGTGCTTATCTATATAGTGCAAGTGGAAATGCTTGGGTTCGATTTTGATCTAGATAATGATTAAATGACATACACAATTGCCAAATGCTAAAAAAATAATACAGAAAAGCATCCTATGCTAATAGAGCAGTCTAAACATGCCAATTATGAATTCCTCGCACCTTGCTAACTATTTACCTGATGTAAATGGTCGCTTTGGGGCATACGGTGGACGCTACATGCCAGAGACACTTATGCCATTGCTGTTGGCGTTGGATCAAGCATGGCAGTCAGCTCGCGATGATCCATCGTTCCATGCTGAGATAGATTCATTCGCACAAAATTATGTAGGCAGACCAAGCCCCCTATACTTTGCTGAGCGTTTAACCGAGCATTTGGGCGGAGCGAAAATATACTTCAAGCGCGACGAGCTAAATCACACCGGCTCGCATAAGATCAATAATTGTTTAGGGCAGATTCTTATTGCGCGTCGTATGGGTAAGCAGCGTATCATCGCCGAAACCGGTGCCGGACAGCATGGGGTTGCGACCGCTTCGATTTGTGCTCGTTTCGGGTTAGCTTGTAGAGTTTACATGGGGGCTAAAGATATCGCACGCCAATCGCCGAATGTCTTTAGAATGCGGCTCTTGGGGTGCGAGGTAGTTTCTTGCGAAAGTGGCTCGGCTAGCTTGAAGGATGCCATGAACGAAGCATTACGCGATTGGGTCTCTAACGTAGATGATAGCTATTACCTGATCGGTTCCGTCGCCGGACCACATCCATACCCGGAAATGGTGCGCGAGTTACAAGCAATTATCGGGCGTGAGGCTCGCGCGCAAATACTCGAACGCGAAGGGCGGTTGCCAGATTTGCTAGTAGCTTGTGTCGGAGGTGGGTCGAATGCCATCGGATTATTCCATCCTTTCTTGCTCGATGAAAAGGTACGAATAATCGGAGTCGAAGCAGCTGGTAAAGGAGTGGATAGTAAAAAAAATGCTGCAACTATGACAGGTGGATCGCCTGGAATATTGCACGGTAGCAGAAGCTATGTCTTACAGGATGATGACGGGCAAATCCAAGAAGCGCACTCCATTTCTGCAGGACTTGATTATCCAGGTGTAGGTCCTGAACATGCATATCTGAAGGATAGCGGGCGCGTTGAGTATCAGGCTGTCGATGACGAGCAGGCTCTGCAAGCTTTCGACTTGTGCGCACGCTTAGAGGGGATCATCCCCGCATTAGAGCCGTCGCATGCTCTTGCTACTGTTATGCGTATCGCTCCGCTTGAGCCGAAAGAGTGTATAATAATCGTCAACCTCTGTGGGCGTGGCGACAAGGACGTCTTTACCGTTGCGCGTGCGCGTGGCGAGGATATTAGCGAAAATCAAAGTAAAGTAAGTAGCGATAGGTGAGCAAGCGACTACAAAATTGTTTTGCTCGAGTCCGCGCTCAGAAACGATGTGCGCTTGTAACATTCCTGACGGCTGGTGACCCTAACCGAGAATGTTCGCAGAGATTGTTCGAACAGCTAGCCGAAAGTTCTGTGGACTTACTAGAGATTGGAATGCCGTTTTCAGACCCGGTTGCAGACGGTGAGACGATACAACTTGCCTCGAAGCGTGCGTTGTCACAAGGTACAACGCTTACCTCTGTTCTTGCGCTTGCAGCTGAACTACGCAGAAAATATTTAGATTTACCAATAGTGTTAATGGGTTATGCAAACCCAGTACATAGCTTTGGCATAGAGAAATTTGCAACTCAAGCCGAGCAAAGCGGTATCGATGGGGTGATATTAGTAGATGTGCCACCTGAGGAAGACGCACCATACATTAGCGCTTTAAAAAAATCCAATATCGCGTTGATACGCCTAGTCACTCCAACTTCGGATGATGCGCGTTTGCATACAATCTGTAATACGGATAAGTGTAAGGGGTTTATTTATGTCGTATCTGTCGCCGGGACAACAGGTCGTAAGCAAGCACTAGAAGGAGATTTGGAACAGTTGGCAGCACGCCTGCGTAAAAATTCATCATTGCCGTTAGTTGCAGGATTTGGTGTACGCTCGCGCGAGCAGATTGCAATGTTTGCTAGATATTTTGATGGAGTCGTAGTTGGATCGGC
This sequence comes from Alphaproteobacteria bacterium, assembly GCA_014238535.1. Classification (GTDB taxonomy): domain Bacteria; phylum Pseudomonadota; class Alphaproteobacteria; order JABAAW01; family JABAAW01; genus JABAAW01. The sequence continues at coordinate 29,847 of JABAAW010000005.1, read as the reverse complement.
TCTCGTAGAGGAGGTTGCTAATAGCCATTCGTGCGAAGATGCATGTGCGCGCTTGCAAAAAACTGTTGCCGAACTACAAAAAGGTCTTGGAAAAAATAATCAAAGTAGTTAGCAGCAAAGCCATCAACAAGAATAGACAATAAAAAATATACGAAGAACATAATCTTCCGCGCTCTTATATTGCTAGCCATATATTGAGGTGTTATAGTTGGCGCGAATAGTTGGCGAATTTGCCAAAAAAATGGAAAAAAGTTCTGTTCTCATGTCGTGGTTAAAGGATATCGTGCGCCCGCGTATCAAGGCGATCGTTGGTGAGAGTTTGGAAGAGGAATCTGCGCGAGCTCGTACACTATGGAGTAAATGTGATGGATGTGCCGAAACCCTATATAGCCGCGATTTAGGAAATTGGGCCTTCGTATGTCCGCATTGCGGATATCATTTGCGTATGCCGCTTAGCGCACGCTTAAAAAACCTTTTTGACGATGGGCGTATAGAGCGTATAGCATACGACGCTCCACCTGAAGACCCGCTACGATTTCGTGATTCTAAACGCTACACAGACCGTCTGAAAGAGCAACGAGCTCGTACCGGCGAGGACGATGCTGTAATAGTCGCCGAAGGGCGGATACATGGTAAACGAATTGTATTCATCGGCTTGAACTTTGATTTCATGGGAGGCTCCATGGGAATCGCTGTCGGAAGCGGGTTTCTCGCAGGAATAGCGAGGGCTAGTGAAAAAAATCTACCTCTGATTTGCTTAACCGCAAGTGGCGGCGCACGCATGCAAGAAGGCCCTTTCTCGTTGATGCAGTTACCGCGTACCATCGTAGCACTACAACGCTTTCGCGCAACTCGGCAACCATATATCGTGGTATTAACAGACCCGACTATGGGAGGGGTGACCGCAAGTTTCGGAATGTTGGGTGATATACAAATAGCCGAGCAGGGATCGCGTATAGGCTTTGCAGGTCCTCGTGTGATAGAGCAAACAGTGCGTGAAAAACTACCCGAAGGTTTTCAGCGTGCCGAAAGATTACGCGAAAAAGGCACCGTAGACATCGTTGTCGAAAGACGTATGTTACGTGGAACTATCGCAAAAGTTTTACAACACCTCAGCGATGGAAAGAGCTCTGCTACAGTTGCTAATATGCAGGCAGGGGATAGAATTAGAGTACAGGATAATCTGCAGAACTTCCCAACGCCTCTCGGCGAAAACGATATCAAGGCTGCAGCGGACTGAATAAAAAGCCAGCCAGCAACTCGGATATCTTAGCGCAATTAGGTGCGTTACATCCGCGAAAAATAGACCTATCGCTACATCGCTGTGAGCGTTTGTTACGCGTGCTTGGTGCTCCGCAAAAAAAATTAGCTCCGACAATTCATATCGCAGGAACGAATGGCAAAGGGTCAACCTTGGCTTGTATCGAGGCTAGCTTGCTTGCTGCTGGCTTCTCGACGCAAGCATACCTCTCCCCACACTTATGCTCCTTCAACGAGCGGATTAGATTTAACGGAAAACCAATAGAATCAGAGCGATTGGCAGAATATCTACAACGAGCGAGTACGGCTAACTCGCAAAACGAAATTACTTTTTTTGAGATAACAACTGCTGCCGCATTCTTAGCCTTCGCCGAGCATAAAACCGATTTCTTAATATTAGAAACCGGTTTAGGCGGTAGGTTGGACGCTACTAATCTTGTCGAAACAACTTGTGCTGCAGTGCTAACGCCGATCGATTATGATCACGCGCAGTTCCTAGGTAATGACCTTGCAACGATAACTAACGAAAAAGTGGCGATCTCCAAACGGGGCGCAGTTCTCGTATCAGCGCAGCAAGAGTGTATAGAAGTTATCACAACTCACGCACGAGAACTTGGTATACCACTATACCTTGAGGGGCAAGATTTTATTAGAAAACCTAATAGGCATATCGGTGCCGAATCGCTATCCATATCCCTGCGCGGTAAACTACAGGCCCCTAAAGGTGCAATAACAAAGGCAACGCAAAAAGAAGAGGAAGTAAAAGAGGCGGAAGAAGAAATTAACTTTCCCGCCCCTAGCGCACTAGGAGAGCATCAAGCAGTTAATGCCACTCTCGCAGCAGTCACCTTGCTCGCACTGCATGCGGAAGAGCGGATAAACTGTTCGCGCGGACGTTTGCTCGAAGGGTTGAGCACTGGTATATCTTCTTTCTCGCAGCCCGCGCGTTTAGAACTACTATCTCCAACGGTGATATCATCTACACTAGTGCCGTTAGATAAAAATTGGGAGGTGCGCCTAGATGGCGCACACAACCCGCATGCAGCTCGCGCGGTTGCTAAAGCATTACACGAACATTGGTGCGGGCAGAAATATTGCTTGATAATAGCTATGTTGAAAGGTAAGGATGCTTGCGCCTTCACCTTACCCTTCGCAAACAGCATCGCGCGTGGATTCGCATACGGCGGTAGCGGAGAAGAAAATGACTTCTTTGCAGCGCACGCGTTGGCGGAACAGGCGAGTAAGGCGAATCTTGAATTGCAACCCATAAGTAGTTTGACGCAGGCTTGTACTATTTTGATGGAAGATAAAGACTTGCCTCGGCGTCTGTTGATCATAGGTTCTTTGTATTTGGCTGGAGAAATCCTATCGCTCAGTTGCGCTAGTGCTGGTATCTCTTTGCAGGAACGGCAAAAGCGTCTCGTTTATCGTGCTTGCCATCGCGGCATGCGCGAGTTAGACATAACTTTTGGTGAGTGGGTTAAAAAGCTAGCTGCCAACAAACACTTGAACACCGTGCTATTAAATCAACTGGAGCGTTTGCTCGAGCGTACAGAACCAGAATTACTCGCGCTACTTCGTGGTAGTGAAAAGCCACTGAACGAAGAGGAAGCCAATCTAATGCAAGAACTAGAAACCTTTATGCGGAATGCAAAAAAGTAAACCGTTGCCAACAAGCGATGGTAATAAGAAGCGTCAATAAAAGTGGTAAAAAATACAGAACAAATCTCTATGTTCGTTGAGGTGAAGAACAACACTAACGCGGAGAGACAAAAGCAAAAGCTACAAAAATCAACGCAGACATCGAAGCAAGTCTCGCATGCAGACATGTTAAGGTACTTGGAGAACAGTTTCCCTGATAATTTAGGGCAAGGTGTGCGATTGCCGCTATGCGGAGTTCCGCTTGGTATGACTGCTGTAGTGCTTGTAGCACTACAGATGCGCTTTCAACGTCCATTGTTGTTTGTTGCCGCTGACGAGCGCGCGATGCGCGAGGTTGAAGACGCCCTAACTTTCTTCGCGGCTAACTCTGAGTGTATATGTTATCCGTCTTGGGATTGTCAGCCATATGACCGCGTGTCACCTTCGCGCGAGCAAGTCGCTGCTAGGTTGAATTTCCTCGCTCGTATCGCTGATGTTTTTAACAATAAAAAAAATAACGCAAATAATAACGAGGCGCCACCATTTATGCTAACAACCGTGGCTGCTCTATTGCAGCGAGTTGTTCCAAAAAACTTTCTAGAAAACAACCCGCCTCTAACCATAGCTAAAGGAGGTAAATTCGATAGGAGAGAGTTTGGTGATTTTGCCTTGCGCAACGGTTATCAACGCGAGGATGTCGTGCGTCGCATTGGCGATTATGCTGTGCGTGGAAGTCTTATCGATATCTTCCCGGCTAACGAACCATCACCAATTCGTATCGACTGCGATGGTGATATGATCGATTCTGTAAAATCATTTGATGTAATAAGTCAGCGGAGTTTTGAATCCCTGCAAAGTGTGCACTTGTTACCTGCGAGTGAAGCCCCGTTGTCAAATGATAGCTGGAGCGCATTTCGCGCGCGTTATCTGCAACGTTTCGGAGTAGCCTTTTCATCACGCGATCCGCTATTCGCGGAAGCAGAACACGAAAACGGAATCAATGGATTCGAACATCTGCTACCATTGTTTTTCGATCGAATGGCAACGCTTGCAGAGTACCTTCCTCGTGAGTGTGTAGTTGTCTTTGGGCAGGATACGCGCGAGGCGTCTTTGCTACGGCGCGAGACAATCGAAGACCATTTCGAGGCTCGCAAGCTATTGCAACAAGAGGAAGAACAGCTAGCGCGCAAAAATAAAAAAACCTTACCACAAGCCATCGATGGTAATGAGGCTCGATTACGTGCTGTGCTACCGCCAGATGCGCTGTACCTCTCGCAAGACGAGTGGCAAAATTTTACTGATGCGTCGAACGAAGGTAAACTTTCGTCCTTTTCCTACGCGTATCTTCATCGTGCGTCTGGGCTAGCACCGCTCTCGGATGCCAATCCCTGCGCTGAAGACCATTTATCGCCGATCGATTGCGGGGGACGGACTTGCCCTGACTTTACACTCGCTTTGCGTGAAGATAGGTTGTACGAAGATTTACGCGCACGCACACAGCGTAAGCCTCATCTATTTACAGCCCGTACGCAAGCAGCACTTGTGCGCCTTGCCGAGCGGTTACGCGAAAATGCCGTGCCTATCGAGACGATTCGTGGTTACTCGTCATTGGTAGATTTGCCACAAGGGATACCAGCAGCTGCCCCTCTATTCCTACGCCGAGGATTTGATGCACCACAACTAGCTGTGGTGAGCGAGTTCGAGCTGTTTGGCGAGCGCTTTGGTGCTCGCGTACGGAGGCGTAAATGCTCTCTGGAGGCTCTGCTAACCGAAGCACGTACGTTGGTGGTAGGTGAAATTGTTGTACATAGCGAGCATGGTATCGGGCGTTTCGATGGTTTGCTTTGTGTAATGATAGGTGGAGCTCCGCACGATTGCGTCAAAATTATCTATGCCGAGGACGAAGTTTTATACTTGCCAGTCGAAGGTTTGGAAAGTCTCTCTCGATTCGGTGTTGGAGGGGAAAAGCAGCCAACTCTAGACCGACTAGGAGGTAGTGGTTTTGCGATACGCAAAGCACGCGCCAAACACAGAATCAAAGAACTCGCAGATAAACTAGTCGCGACAATGGCAGCTAGACACATGCAGTCCGCACCTATATTCCAAGTGCGGCAAGATGAATGGCAAAAATTCCAAATGGGATTCCCATACGCCGAAACGGATGACCAGTCTACTGCGATACAAGACGTCGTCGATGACCTGAAGTCTGGAAGAATTATGGACCGAATTATCTGTGGTGATGCTGGTTTTGGTAAAACCGAAGTAGCTTTGCGGGCTGCATTCATCGTCGTCGCCGAAGGCGCACAAGTCTTGATGCTCGCTCCAACAACACTGCTAGCAGAGCAACACGCGCGTTTATTTAAAGATCGATTCGCTCATGTGCCAATGTCCTCTACAATCAATATCGGAGTGCTATCGCGTCTACGCACAGCGAAAGAACGCGCTGAAACTCGCAAGCGCGCCGAACGCGGTGAGATACAGATTTTGATCGGAACGCATGCAGCACTTGCTAAAAATATCGTCTTACCGAATCTAGCGTTGCAAATAATAGACGAGGAGCAATCTTTCGGAGTCGAGCAGAAAGAACGGTGGAAAAAAAGCGATGCGCATCTACTATCATTAAGCGCAACGCCAATACCGCGGTCATTGAACATGGCTCTTGCAGGATTGCGTGATATTTCGACAATACTTTCACCACCGCATGACCGATTACTCGTGCGCAGCTTCGTCCTAGATTTCGATGCTGTTTCACTGGGAGAAGCCTTACGGCGCGAACATTTGCGCGGAGGGCAGGCTTTTTGTGTTGTGCCGCGGATTACCGATTTAGCACGAACTCAAGTATTGCTAAAAAAAATAGCACCCGATGCAAAAATTGTCGTCGCACACGGACGTTTGCCACCAACAATATTAGAGCAACGTGTACGTTCGTTCATACAAGGTGAGTATGACCTATTGCTTTCTACCAATATAGTAGAGGCAGGGTTAGATATTCCTCGCGCCAACACGATGGTCATTCTCGATTCGTATCGCTTTGGTTTGGCACAGCTATATCAGCTCCGAGGGCGTGTTGGGCGTGCAAAACTACGGGGGTATTGCTATTTTTTCATACCAGAGTATGCGCGCAAACAAAAACACGCGATGCAACGCCTACAACTAATGGAGACGTTAGATAGTGCAGGTGCGGGGTTGCGCGTATCGATGCAAGACCTCGATATGCGAGGTGCTGGAAATTTGCTTGGCGAGGAGCAGTCAGGGAAAATACGCGAAATAGGTGTTGAACTGTATCGTAAATTGTTGAGCAACGCTATTGCAGAGAAGAAAAAAAACAATAGGAACAAAGATAAAGATAAGTCCGGTATTGAGCCTAGCAATGTAGCTACTAAAGAAGCTGTTGCCCATAGTGATGTCGATGAGGATGGTCAATCCGTAACTCCAATTGCTAAAGAAGTACGAATCTCTTTAGGAATACCTGTGTTAATACCGCCACGCTATGTGAGAGAAGAAGGTTTGCGTATGGCTCTGTACCGTCGATTGTCAATGCTTGAAAGCGAAGTAGCGCGGCAAGATTTTAGAGATGAATTGCAAGACCGATTTGGAGAAATTCCTGAAGAGGTTGATAATTTGCTTGAAATTTTTCAAATCAAAGAGTGGGCGGCTCTTGCGAATATCGAATCTCTCGAGGCGGGGGGAGGCGGTATAACCGTGCGTTTCGCCGAAAAGCGTTTTGCGGCACCGGAAAAGCTCATCTTGTTGTTACAACGACACGCAGGCAAGCGGTTGAAGTTGGGTAAAGAGCAAAATCTACTGTGGCGAATACCTCTTGGAAAGAGTAGCGTACGTCGCAAGCGCGCTTCGCGATGTTTGGTACGATTACTCGCAGAAATGTCAGCTAACCAATACACATAAAATGCAGCACAAGCTAATGCAGCACAAGCTAATGCAACATAAACTAAAAGACTATCTCTCGATAATCTAGCTGATGCGGGAGTGACGGGACTTGAACCCGCGGCCTCCGGCGTGACAGGCCGGCGCTCTAACCAACTGAGCTACACCCCCTTGCGAAAAATTACACATAGAAGGACTTGTCAATATCTAGCATATAAAAAACATTCCATGCTAGAGATACAAGATTAACGTTACATGGTAGTGTTTGGCGATAGCAAAAGCAAGCACAAGCTTGCCCTATTGCCTAGATGTTGGAGCAGTAAAAGCCTCCATTTCGAGCAAAGTAATCAACGACTCGCCGCGCTCGATT